>DATECD010000138.1:0-4582 GCA_035287065.1 Chlamydiales bacterium
AGATCCCCTTTATCCTTCCCGTTGCAATCCCCATCTCTTCACTTTTCGCCTCATTTCTCCTCTTTCGCAGTTTAAGTCATCGTCATGAACTCACAGCTCTTCGCACATCGGGAATGAGCCTAACATCCCTTCTTGCTCCCCTCCTTTCCGCCGCACTCTTTGCAACTTGCGCCCACTTTGCAATCTGCTCTGAAATTGCACCATGGTTTGGCAACAAAACAAAAAGACTCCTCTATCATGAAACTTCTTCCAATCCAATCCTGCTCTTGCAAAGACAAAATCTCATCAAACTCAAAGACACATACGTAACGTTAGCAGTCAAAGAGAATGGAGCCCACGCAGATGAATTCCTCCTCATCTCCCGCAATAAAAAAAATAAACGCCTCAATTTGTTAAGTGCAAAAAAATTGACCGTCTCTGAAGACCTCCTCCTTGCATCTAACATGGCTTTTGCCTCTCATCTTCCAGCAAAAAATAAAGAGAGTTTTGATTCTCTTCTCATCGAGAATCAGAAAAACACATCGATGAACGCCTCTCTTCTTTCCCTAGCGTTAAAAAAACATCGCCCAAAAGCTGACTCAGGCCTTTTGAATGTAAAAATGCTCATCCTTCGCGCGCTTGAAAAAGGGAAAGAGGGACGAGGAGGAAAAATAGAGATCTTACGTCGCACTTCTTTAACTTTGAGCATCGTCCCATTGACACTCATCGGGGCCCTTTTTGGAATTGAAGGGAGAAGAACAAGATCTCAAAAAGGGCTCTGGATTTCTCTTCTTCTCCTTCTTTTTCTCCTATTTTCTTATCTCGCAGTAAAAGAATTGAGACATTCCGTTGCGTTTGCTTCTCTTTTTGCCTTTGCGCCTCACCTTGTTATGGGGATCGCAATCATGAGAGAGATCCGCCTTTTACGTAAGGGACTGCGATGACAATCTGGCGACGCATGATCTTCTTCCATCTTTTAGCCCCTTTTCTTTTTTTCCTTTTTTCTATTTTTCTCATCTATGTGGCCATCGATCTCTCCCTCAATGGCGTAAACCTTCTCTCTTTAGGACAAATTCATGACTTAAGCATCCATTACTTTTGCCATTTTGCTAAGTTTTTCGATCTTTTTGTCTCCACGGCCTTCCTTTTCGCTTCGCTTAAAGCGCTTCTCCAATTACAGCAAAGTAGAGAGATTTTTGCCCTCCAGATGGCAGGCCTTTCTAAAAGAAAACTTCTTGTCCCTTTCTTTTGGGTAGCCCTTTCTCTTCTCATTCTTTCCTATGCCAATTGCGAATGGATCCTTCCCAAGACGGGAAAAGGATTGGATCCCTTTTTCTTTCAAGAGAAAAACTCGCATATCTCTTCAGTTGTTTTAAAAGATGGCACGGAGGTTGTCTATCAGAAATACAACGTAAAAGAAAAAGAACTCTTTGATCTTTTCTGGATTAAAAACCCTGATGAGATTTGGTACATAAAATACCTCGATATCAAAAATTTTCCTCCAGAAGGTCATTTCGTCGAACACCTTGTGCGAAATGAAGAAGAATGCCTCGTTCGATTCGCAGCACATGAAAAGATGTTCTTTCCGAACTTCGATCTCAGCGAAACGGAAATCTTTTTGTCGGGGATGCCTTTAGAAGGGCTTTCACTCTCTGAACTTTTGCGACAGGCCCTTTTTCAGCAAAGCGCTAAAAATAAGAAAAGTGCAGCCCATTTTCACTACAAACTCGCTCTTCCTACTCTCCCCCTTCTCATGCTTTTAATTCTTTCTCCGATCTGCCTTTCCTACTCTAGAAAACGTTCCTATTTTCTTCTCATCACCCTTTTTCTTTTCCTCTTCATCGTTTTGCGTATCTTTCTCGATGCCATGCTGATCCTCGCAGAAAATCAACTCTTTTCACCTGCAGCTGCTATCTGGATCCCTCTTTTTATCGAATTCTCCATCGCCATTTTATTGCTAATTTGCATATCTTAAAAGTATGCAAACCACTTATCAAAAACTTACACACCTCTCTAAAGAGATCCACACCTACCACTCCATCCTTTCTCTCCTTCATTGGGACCAAGAAACGTATATGCCAAGCGGGGCAACGACACCTCGTTCTGAGCAAATCGCCCTTCTTTCTCATTTGATTCATGAGATGAAAGTGGGGCCTACATTCAAACGCTATCTTTCAGCGCTCATCGATTTAAAAAATGGGAAAGTGAAAGCAAAGGGTTTGAAGAAAAACGAACATGTGGCTCTTAAAGAGTGGAGACGAGAGTTTCTGCGAGCAACAAAACTCCCTTCTACCTTTGTGAAAGAGTTCTCAGAACTCACCTCACAAGCCTCAGCAGTCTGGGCGGAGGCAAAAAAAAGCGGCAACTTCAACCTCTTTGCTCCATTTCTAGAAAAAATTGTTCAACTCAATCAAAAAAAAGCAGAGCTCTACGGTTATGATAAACACCCTTATGATGCTCTTCTCTCTTCTTATGAACCTTCCCTGAGCACAACTCACATTGAAACAATCTTTGGAAGATTGCAAACGGAACTGAAAAACCTCTTAATAAAAATCTCAAACTCCCCTTCTCCTAAAACAGCTTTCCTTGAAAAAGAGATTAGCGCTGAAAAACAGTGGCACTTAGGAACTCATCTCCTCTCAAAATTACCCATGGACCCCATTCACAGCCGCCTCGACCGCTCCATTCACCCCTTCTCCACAGCACTTCACCCTTATGATAGCCGCATCACTTCCCGTATCCTTCCCAATCGATTTTTCTCCAATCTCTCCGCTATCTTACATGAGACAGGTCACTCACTCTACGAGATGGGTCTTCCCGTTGAATATTTTGGAACACCTCTTGCAGAAGCAATCTCTCTCAGTATTCATGAGAGTCAATCCCGCTTCTGGGAAACACTGATTGGCTTAAGCCTCCCTTTCTGGAAGTTTTTTTATCCCTATTTACAAAAAGAACTCCCCCACTTAAAGCGCGTCCCCCTCACCTCTTTCTATCGCGGCATCCATCGAGTGCAACCCTCACTCATCCGCGTTGAAGCAGACGAGGTCACCTACTGCTTACATATTATCCTCCGTTTCGACCTTGAAAAAAGGCTCATTTCAGGAACATTAAAAGTGGCCGATCTTCCCGATGCTTGGAATCAAAAAATGAAAGAACTTTTAGGCATTACCCCCTCCAATCACAGCGAAGGTTGCCTTCAAGATATCCACTGGTCGCTTGGTGCATTTGGCTACTTCCCCACCTACGCCTTGGGCAATCTTTTTGCCGCCCAATTCTTTAGTGCTTTTGCAAAAGAAAACCCCAAATGGGAAGAGCGCGTTAGCCAAGGGGATCTTCTCTTTGTCCGAGAATGGTTGAGAGAAAAAATCCATTGTCACGGAAAAACATACACGGGAGAAGAACTCGTCAAAAAAGTGACAGGTAAGCCATTAAGCGAAGATGCCTACTGCTCCTATCTCAAAAAGAAATATAATAAATTTTAGTATATTGTATTTAACACAAAATAAACGTATAATTTTATAGGTATACATTGTAAATTTAGTTTATTACACATAATATATGAGCTCTGCAATTCAAAATATTTATTCGGGATCGATTCTTGAATCACGAGCGATATATCCTGCTGCAAAACTCCCATCTACTCAAGCATATCTTAGACCATGCATCGCACAAGTTATTCTGAACAAAGAAAAAAATATTCAAGAAATCACTTCATTCAGATCAAGAATAAGAAATCTTGATGAATGGGTCTTAATCGGAGGAGGCCTTTTCACTGTAGGCTACCTCGCCTTAACAGGAATTCTTACTGTCTCTCAATCCCTTGCGCAATCCCCTCAAATACGGCAACTCTTAGGCGTTTTCGGCTTAATCGGAGGGCTTTTCAATATTTTTGAAGGGATCGTTACTTTTAAAAATAGCGTAATAGAATGGAATGCAGGTCACAAGCAAAGCGCTATCCGCCTTTTTTTCGAGGGCTTGTTTCTCACGACCATTGGGGTCATGATGTTTCTTACAAGCCTTGGTGGGACTTCTCTACTTCTTGCCCACAACCCTTGGATCCTTCCTCTTCTCTTTTTTCTCGCCAATTTCCCCACGATCTGCGAAGTGGCTACAAGACTCTATCGCATTCACAATGGAACAACCACCGCCTCTCAGATATTTGCTTCACAATTCCCCATTTTTCCTTCCTTTACCGACAAACAATACTCGGAAAAAGAAATTCTTAAAACATTAAGCGATATTCTCGAAGACTGGCAAGATTCAATGGGAGCGCAACTGGCAGTCGCCCTTTTTAAATACAAAGCAGTTGAGCAATTTCATCCAGGAATCTCCACAGACAAAATCAGAAAAGAATTTGAAAAAAGAAAAAAAGAGTGGGAGGAAGCTCAGTGGATTCGAGCCTTCTACTTAACTCTTTGCATAGCCGCATTCTTCACAAGTTTTGTCAGAGTTTCCTCACCCTCTCAAACGGGGCGTCTTATTTTTGATGACATTCGAGACATTTCCATGCTTAGCTCAAATCTTCTCCCCATAGCGATAGACACGCTTTTGCCCTTAAAACGAGGCACTTACCTTCCTGTCCCTGGGATGATCACCTAACCTA
>DATECD010000139.1:0-4879 GCA_035287065.1 Chlamydiales bacterium
TCCGCCATCAGAGCCTCTATGAGATTTTCACAAGTCCTGCATACCTCCAATTCCTCATCGCCCATAAAAACGGCGAGCTCTCCTCCTACCCCGTCTGCCAAAACTGCGAAAAAAACGATTATTCTTAAATTTATCTGACGGGAGGCCATAGGAAAACCCGTTCTTGCAATAAAACTGACGCCTAATTACACTGATCGCAATTCATAATGTAATTAGTATAAAAATATGTTAACATATATTATTACACATCCGACAGCAACGCTTGCGGGAAAAATTGAAGACTTAATGTGTCTTAGCGACAATTCAAATTTTCTTGTAAAAAATTTGAGCCACCAAACAGCTGGACTTTGTAGCGCTGTTGTTTTCCCGATCTTTTTGACAATAGAACTCTTGTTTAAAAAAATTCCATTAGCCCTTTGGCATTGGAGAACAGATCAATGGGGAAAACATTCTGATGAAGCATTAAAATATCTTCTTGCCATCCCAGCTTCCATGATATTTGGCCTCTATTACCCAGATGGCGTGCCCGGATTTTTTTTAGAACGAAAGAGCGATGATTATCAGGTCTCCCCTTTTGGAGTGGAAGAAATTTATGGAAAACGTCTATCCGGTTCTCCTATTCTTCGCCCGAAAACAGTCGATATGGTGCGTGACATTGTACGAGCTGCCAAAACAAATCAACTTCAGGTTTCTATCCTCGGTGCAGGAATGAGTCAAGGAACTCAAACAGTACCAAAAAAAAGTAACAATGGATGCGTTATTGATCTTTTCCATCTCAACGAAATCCAAATCGATACAGAAAATAACCTTTTAACAGTGGGAGCTGGTGCCACTTGGGAAAAGGTACAACTTGCCTTAGATCAGGTAGATAAAGCGACTATTGTGAAACAAGCTTCTGATATTTTCTCAATTGGTGGATCCATTGGAATCAATTGCCATGGCTGGGCACATACAGTGGGATCAATTTCTAAAACAGTTCGCTCTATGAAAATAATCGATGCCAATGGGAACTTGCGCACATTGCATAAGCCAAGAGAAAATGTCCCTCTTCGACAACTCACAGAAGAAGAGCAACTCTTCAAGTGTATGTTTGGCACCATGGGCTATTTTGGAATTGTTGTAGAGGTAACATTCGATATTACCGATAACGAGATGGTTATTGAAACGACAAAAGAAGTAAAACGGGATGATTTTTTTAGAGCCTATGAAAGGATCGATAAAACAAAAACAAAACTTTTTGGCGGCCGCCTTACTTTAGATAATTTAAGCGGAGACCCTCTGCGCTCTATTTGCATGGTAGAATATCGCTCAATAAATAAACCTCTTAATCGGAGAATCACTGCAGAGCCGGAAAAAGGTACACGGGTCCAAAGAATTGCTCTTAAACTCATCTCTCACCTTCCTGACTCTATCGTAAAAAGATTAATTACTGCTTTTTGGGAATATGAAAAAAAGAGTATGTTCTCTGCAAAAATCATGTCGCGCAACGAAGCTCTCCATCCTCCGATCAACTCCTTCCAAATGTTTCATGAGTCCAAACGACATGCCCAATGGCTCCAAGAGTACTTCATCGAAAAAGAGCGATTGCCAAATTTTCTCCGTTTTTTAGGAGCTGAATTAAAAGCCAATCAAGTTCGTGTAATCAACGCGACCATTCGCCCAACACCACAAGATCCAATTTCTATTCTCCCCTATGCAGAAAAAGAGCGGTATGCCGTGGTCATCTCCTTTGCGCAAATCAAATCGGAAAAAGAGATTGCAAAAACAAGAAAGTGGATTGAAAATATAAACGCTTACCTCGCAGCAGAAAAAGGGGTCTTCTACCAAGCTTATATGCCTTATGCGACAAAAGAGCAATTTGAGATCTGTTATGGGAAAGATAATATAGGAAGAATGCGATGGCTGAAAAAGAAATTCGACCCTCAAGGCGTCTTTGGCAATGGCCACACAGCAAAATACTACGATTCAGGATTTCCTCATCAACAATTGCCTCAAGTGCGAAGAGAATTGCAAAAACCATATGAGCGTCGCCCCCTTTCAAAAACAGCACAAGCACTCGATTTAGCAGGAGCATAGATATGGCCATACATGCAGTTTCTTCCTCTCTTCAGCCTTCGGCATACCGCACTGTCTTTGAATCCTTAGAATTACGTGGAGAATTCGTCAAGTTTTTGAAAACCATTTTCTATCAACTCGACGAACAAAAAGTGTTGAAAAAGATGGATCAGATTTTGAAAGATCCCAATCTCTCTGACCAAATGATTTATCAACAAATCGTTGCAAATATCGATGAAATGAGAAAATGGAGCCCCTCCATTTTACACCAAGTAAAAGCTCTGCGCGTACTGCAAAAAGGGATGGGAAATCAGGCACAAGAATTGCTAGCCTGTTTTCGAGGAGAAACCTTCCACAACTATTTAGAAATTTATTTTCGGAGATATTTCCATACAATCCGAAAAACAGCAGGTCTTGCCCTTAATGGAACAATTGCTGCCGCCTGCGATACTCCCTACCAAGGGAGCATCAAAGAAAGATTAGAAGCAGGATCCCTTTTCTCCTCTTATCCTTACCATACCCATATTCCATTGAATGACGAAGATTGCATTCATCCAGAAAGGGAGCCGGAAAAAACGCACAAACCTTTAGGAGATGAGATCCCATCCAAAAGCATAGACCTCATCGCTTGTTTAGGAGGACTCCATCACATTCCAGAAAATAGAACAGATGCTTTTGTCAACTCTCTTGCAAGAAAACTAAAACCAGGCGGAGTTCTTCTCTTAAGAGACCATAATGTTACAAATCCAGGACTTCGAGCAATTGCCTCTGTTGTCCACTCATTTGTCAATGCAACTGCAGGTGTTCATTGGGAAATTGAGCAAAACGAAGTGCGCAATTTTCAAAGTCAAGAATATTGGGCAAATCTTCTCAAAACACACCATCTGATTCCAGCTTCCCCAAAACATTTGGTTCTTAACTGTGATCCCACCCAAAACGGAATGACCGCTTTTATTAAAGAGCCAACGAACCTTCAAGAACTAAAAAACAGCGCTCGATATCGAAAAGATAGTGTACGCGAAGCTGATGGAACAAATGCGACATGGCTTGAGTGGGGAAACGTCCGCTATGCAAAAGATTATGCAAAGTTTGTTCAGACAAAACATTGGTATGCTTTCCCCTTCTTAGTCTATGCAAAACAGCATCAAAAATATTTCCAATCTTACTTGCTACACTCCTGGAAAGAGGGGACACTCACCTCTACAAATGTGGTCGCAAACCTCTCCATATTTGCATCCGCATCCTTTTGGTGCTTAGCAGGTTTTACACATAGTTTACCGTATCGAACAATTGCCTGGTTAAAGCACGGCGTAAATTGGCGTCTTGCTACGGATCTCACAACTGTTGAAAAATATGAGGCAAAAATCGCTGCAGAATATGCAGAATTTATCGACACAACACTTGCCTTCCAATTTCCTTACTGCAGCAAAATGATAGGCCTCTGGCGCGCGGTGTGGAATTCTGAAGAAAATTTTGCAATCAAATGTTTGAATTCCTTACGCGCTCTACTCTCCACCTTTTCTCTCCTTTCCCTCGCAACTGGCTATGCAGTCGGGAAAGCTTTTGCTGGGGGGGAGGACTATATACAAAATGATGTTTCTATCCTCTTACACGACCCTCATCACCGTTTTATGATTGGGAGGACGATCTATGAAACTCCAAACGGCCATAAACTCATCTTAGTGCCCCGCTATCGATTGTTTACGCAAATGTGCAAACAGCTCGCTTCTGCGGCCGATATTCAGCTCCTAGAAATTGGGTGCCAGTCAAAAATCACTGTAGACGTGAAATATAAAGAATATGAAGACACTCTTCTTCCAAATGATGCCAAACTACTCTATGAAATCGGGCAAGTGCAGGATCCTGATCGCGGACGGCTTGCCACTTACGAAGTTGCTATCGAAAGGCTGCAGGCATTTGAAAGAATTGTAGGCACAAATCGCATCGAATACGTCCACGAATAAGAGACTGTAAAAAAACCAATCCATCTGACCATCAATGATTAAAGATATTTATACTTAGTATTTTACTTGCGCCAAATAGAGGAAATATCCTACTATGTGGTACAATGAAAACAAGACAGGTCATCGAAACAAAACAGTTTTGTGCCGAGATTCAAGACTTACTAGAAAATGAGCAAATTTTACGAAAAATTAAAAACAGGTCTTGAAGAGGTTCTTTCTCATAAAAAAGGAAAGATCACACTTCGATCTGAGACAATAGAGATTCCCGAACCACCGGCAGAGTATACAGCCAAAGAAATTAAGAAAATCCGCGAAAAAGGCAAATATTCTCAAAGCATTTTCGCTAAAGTTCTTAATGTTAGCATCAAAACAGTTCAATCCTGGGAAGCTGGGGAAAGATTTCCAAGTCATGCGGCTTTAAGGTTACTAGAAATCGTGGATAAGGGAATCTATCGACCCAAAATCATTAATAAACGCGCTTAGCCGCCTAATCTGTGCCGAAGATGTGCAAGTTCTTCCTTGAGTTCCTTTGGGAAATGGGAGCCGAAGAGCTGAAAATAGCGCTCTAACTCGTTGCACTCTTCAAGCCACTCCTCTTTTTTCACTTGCAAAAGGGCATCGCTATCCACTCCTTGCAAGGAAGAAAGATCGAGATTTGTCGGAAGAAACCCAATAGGAGACTCTTTTGCCTCTTTTCCCCCATCTGTCCTCTCGAAAATCCACTTCAACACGCGGCTGTTTTCTCCAAAGCCTGGCCAGAGAAATTTTCCCTCTGCATTTTTTCGGAACCAGTTGACGTAGTAAATGCGCGGCAGCTTGTCGGGGGAGCTTTTTTTCCCCATTTTGAGCCAATGGGCAAA
>DATECD010000140.1:0-2326 GCA_035287065.1 Chlamydiales bacterium
GACGGAATTCGGATCGTTATGGTGACGGGCGATAATCAAATCACAGCAGCAGCCGTAGGTAAAAAGCTTGGGATCGATGATGTAAGAGCTGAGGTTCTTCCCGAAGATAAAAGCCACATTGTGACACAGCTTCAATCGGAAGGGCATATCGTTGCTATGGCCGGAGATGGAATCAATGATGCCCCCGCTCTTGCAGCTGCGAATGTAGGAATTGCGATGGGTACAGGAACCGATATTGCAATTGAGAGCGCAGGCATTACTCTGATCAAGGGGGATCTGCGAGGGATCGCTCGAGCTAGGCGCTTGAGTCAATCTACATTGCGCAATATCAAACAAAATCTTTGGTTTGCTTTTATTTACAATGTCCTTGGCGTGCCTATCGCTGCAGGACTATTTTATCCCCTATTCGGACTTTTGCTGAGCCCCATCATCGCTAGCGCTGCGATGGCATTTAGTTCTGTATCGGTGATCACCAATTCACTTCGACTTCGAAAAATTAAAATATAACGAACCTATCTTGACAGATTCTCTCAAATTCTTGAGAATATCTCCCATATGATGTCAATAAGCCCATTTTCTTGGAAAGATCTCGCTGAATTTCATCTATTCCGCGAACCCGCCTCGCCAGAGGTCCTCCGATGTAAATTGGAGCTTAGGACAGATCTCTAAGGTGGCAGCTGTTATTTCGGAACTCTCCTCCTTAAAAATGCGGCCTTACGATGTGATTGTCAACGAAGTGCGTTTTGTCGTCGGATCTTCTTTAGATCAGAAATTTAAAATTCTCAGGTTATTTCAGGAGTGCATGAAACAGGCGGGGCAAGCGGCTATTTTTAGAGAATCTCTTTTTAATGGGAATGGAAACCTGATGATTGTTTGCCGTTACGATGAAGATGAAAAGGCCTATTATTTAGATACCCATACTGGGAAAAAAATGAGCGTTTCTCCATCCCCTGAATCGAGCGAAAATCGAGGATGGCAAGTCGTGGACGCTCCCGCCTCTTCTTCAGCTGCTGCTCCGGCAGCGATGGAAACCTCTAGCAGTAACAACTCTTCTCCGCAATTGCCTCTTCAAATCGCCATCCCATTGAAGAAAAGACCTGCTAAACAATTTCTGACCGATTTTGAATTTCCAGATTTGTCAGACGAACCGGCTGCAAAAAAACCAGTTCCTAACGATTCCAAATGACTTGAATATTGCTTGCTAATGCTAGGGGATCAAAAGGCTTGATGATGACATCAAGCACTCCTTCTTTGAAGTAATTTTCAATCTCGGTTGGCTCTATCCTAGAAGTCAAGAAAATAACAGCTATATGAGCAGTACTAGGAAGAAGTCGCAGAACACGCATCGTTGTTATCCCATCCATTTTTGGCATTACGACGTCTAAAAGGATCAGATCGGGTTTCCATAGAAGAGCTTCCTTTACTGTCTCTTCTCCAGAAGTGACATATTTTATCTCAATATCTTTAAGAGTTTGTAGGCAATACTTCAGGATCTTAAGTGTATCATCATCATTATCTGTAATTAACAACTTTCTAAGAGGTTTTTGGTTCATGGGTTTTTCTTATTGATAGGAAGATCAAAATAAAAAGTAGTTCCCTCGCCCTCTTTAGATTCAAAATCAATTTTTCCTCCGTGGTGTTCGATGATATTTTTACAGATGCTTAGTCCCAAACCTGTTCCTTCCTTTTCGCGAGTGGTTGTAGAATCCGCTCGAGCAAATCGTTGAAAAATTTTGGATCGAAATTCTTCTGGGATTCCTGGTCCTTCATCGCGCACGAGAACGCGTACTTGATCATCGAGTATTTGCATGGAAATAAAAACCTTGCCTTGAGGGGAGGAATATTTAATGGCATTGGAAAGAAGATTGCTCATGACTTCATGAAGCCGATTGGCATCTCCTTTTATTTGAACATCAATCAAAGCCTCTATCATTACAAGAATATTGGCTTTTTCAGCAGCTGGCTGAGAGGATTGAATCGCCTCTTCAATGACTTCTCTCAGAGGAATTATCTTATACTCCATTTCTAATCTGCCGCTCTGTAATTTTTCGAGCGTTAACACATCATTGATGAGTTGAGTCAATCTCTCTGAGTTGCGATAGGCAATAGAGATGAGATCTTTTTCTTTTTCTGCGATCGTTTCTTCTTGTTTCATGAGACCTAAAGCCCCGTGAATGGAAGTTAAAGGGTTTCGCAATTCGTGGCTAACAAGGGAAATAAATTCATTTTTTACTTTCTCTGTTTTCAGCTTTTCTGTAACATCTCGAGCCGTCCCGCGGAAGCCCAGCAGTTCACCTGCTGCATCAAGAATGGGTTTTCCATTGCT
>DATECD010000141.1:0-13338 GCA_035287065.1 Chlamydiales bacterium
ATCTGAGGCCATTTGCGTCGATTCCCAAGAAAACTGGTCGATCAAATCAAAAACGGATGATGTGGAGGCCGCTCTGTTGATCTCCATCCGGAGGTTTTTAACACCTTCACATCTTCTAAGATACCAACAGCCAACTCGGCGCATGTCTAAAAGAGCCTGCTTTTCAGCCTGGTAACGGATGATGGCGTCAAAATGCTCAAGAAGAGCCCTCTTCATATCTTGCATCGTTCTTTCCATGGGCTCCTGTCCCGATAGAGATCTTAAAATGTCCTCTGCAATCCAGGGTTGCCCCATTGTCCCTCTCGAGACCAAAACCGCGTCACAATTTGTGTAGGAAAACATTCGAAGCGCGCTTTCGGCATCGAAAATATCTCCATTTCCGATGACCAGAATTTTGTTCGCTGCTTTTTTTGAGGATCGGATGTAGTCCCAATTCGCGGGGCCTTTATACCCCTGCTCGCGAGTCCTTCCATGCACCGCAATAGCCTTAGCTCCGGCCCTTTCGGCAATTCGAGTAATCTCTTCGCAGTTGATCGACTTCTCATCCCAACCCGCCCGAATTTTTACCGTTACCGGAATGGTTATGGCTGCGGTGACTGCAGACAAAACTTCGCCAATTAACTCGGGATTTTTAAGCATTCCTGAACCGCTGCCGTCCTTAGTCACTTTATCAACAGGACAGCCACAATTGAAGTCGATTACATCAAATCCCAGATCTTCAACAATCCGAGCCGCAGACGCAGCCATTCTTGGTTTGCTTCCACAAATTTGAGCTCCAATGGGATGCATCCCAGGCTCATAATCCAAAAGGCGATAGGTATGAGGATCATTTCGAACCAGGGCATCTATTTTGACCATCTCGCAATAGACAATCCCTGGCCTATAGCGGCAAGACATCGATCGAAAGGGAAGATCAGAGCAACCGGCCAAGGGGGCGTATAAAACTTTATTGGGGAGTTGAGCAGCGCCTAAAGAAAATCGATCCTTCATCGAAAAAGTCCTAAAAGGATAATTTCTAAAAGTCGGAGAGCAAAAAAGGCCAAAATCGGGCTTAGATCGAGAACTCCTCCCAAGGGAGGAAGGAGGCGCCTAAAAATATTAAGATAAGGATCTGTGTAAAAGGCTACAAACCGAACTAAATTGTGAGCCTGCCAAGCGGGAAACCAAAATGTGACAATCCTGATAAAAAGGAGAATCGTATAGGTGAGAAAAACCAGGTGAATTAAATAGGGCAAATTCATAGTGGTTCCATTTTAAAGAGACTTCCCATTTTCGTCATTCTTTCCCGGATTTATAAAAAAATCTTAACTTTTTCTGTATCGACTTCTCGTAGGAAAAAGCCCGGCCAGGTAAAATGATCTTCCTTTTGGTTAAGAAATTTTTTATGAGATTGCTAGGCATTCAACTGGATGGACCTCTTTTACGGGCGGCAGCTGTCGAGGTAACCCGCCGACACGGGACAAAAATCCTCGCCTTGCGCACCGCCAACATCTCTGATGCTGCAGTTGTAAAGCAGCTTTACACAGATTCTAAAGGACGTATTGGGTCCGGACTTTCCTGCCGCGAATTTATAATCCGCATTGTAGAGCTGACCATTAAAAAGGGGCCTTTAGTCGAACAAGCTCTCGCTCTTCAGGCAGAATCTGTCCACTACTTCCCCCAAGAGGAGGTCCTTACAGTTCCTGTTTTGCAAAGAAAAAACTCTAAAGCCCTGCTATTTACGGCTAGAAAAGAGGCGATCAAAGCCCACCTGAGCGAGTTTGAGAAAATTCAGATCGAACCTGATGGGATTAGCTCAGTTTGCTCAGCTCTTTGTTCTTTTGTGCAATGGAAAATTCCTTCGCTGCAAAGCGTATTTATCGTCGATCTAGGCACAACAGAGTGGACTTGCGTTTGGATGCAAAATGGAAGCCCCTTCAAATCGCACTCGATTCCCGGAGGGGTCGACTCTCTTTTGAATGCCTTTTGGGAAGATCGAAAAAAGATTCTTCTCCACAAAGAAATTGAGGGGGCTGCAAGACAAGTTGATCTCCTCCAGCTAAAAGCTCATTTAAATCCAAGCCTAACGAACAAACTGCACGAATTGCGCCAAAAATTAGCTCAAATCATTCACTCATTCCAAAGAGAAGCTGATCTCCAACCCCTCCTCTTTACTGGTCGCACTGATGCTCTTTGCCATCTTTCTGAATTTTTAATAGAAAATGTCAGAGATGCCATTTGTTCAGAATGTAAAGGCGCCCTCACTCCTGAAGATCAAAAATTTGCCGTTTCTATAGGGCTTGCTTTAGAACGAGCCAAACCCGGATCGCTTCAGTTTAGGAGAGGAGAGTTTTTCCCACAGAAAAATTGGAAAAAGCTTGGAATCTACAGTCTTTTTCTCCTGTTTTTCTCTTTGGCTATCTCGTCTGCTCTATTTATCGGAGGGATAAAATCGACTGGGGCAAGGAAGGCAAAAATGCTTCAATCGCTTCACTCTTCTTTAGAAAAATGGGATCCCTCCATAAAAAAGAAAATCTTCACTGGAACCGATGATGAGATCATCAGTCGCTGGGCAGCTGCCATTGATGCGCACAGCAAGGAGTATCCCTATATCCCTAAGTCTCCAAGAGTTGCGGAATCGCTCAATTGGCTAACCGCTCATCCTTTGCTTTCTCAGTTCAGAGAACAAGGCGATCCTATTCATATTCAGGAAATCCGTTATCAGCTCCTAAAATTTCCAAAAATCGGCGCCTCAAAAGAGCCCTATCAATCGAAAATGGAAATCGAATTCCAATTCAAAGAGCCAATCCATGCAAGACAATTCCACGAAGCTCTTTTAAAGGGAGACCAATATGTAGATCCACACCAACAAGTCGATTGGGAAGTGTTGGCTAATGGGTATAAGACCGCCTTTTACTTAAGGAACCAGAGCCAATATGTTTTTTGAAAAATGCGGAAAACTTTTTTTCCTAAAAATGCGCCCCTTCTTCTTTTTCGCGCTCTTGTCTATTCCAATTCTCATCGCCACACTCTTTCTCTTCATGCAAAACAGAAATCTGGAAGAGCTGGAAGAGCTCTTTATAGGCGCATCGAGAAAAGCCAAAACAGCCTTCGAAAGAAAGCAAAAAAAAGAGAGATTTTTGGGGCGCTATCTCTACGCCAATCCCTATTTTCTCAACGAACAGATTGAATCGATTGTTTTTTTGCAGAGGGAAAAACAGCAGATTCAGGCTCTGTTTTCACACCCTGCGTCAGTCGATAAAGATCTTCTGCAAGAGAGGCTGGCATTTCTGTCCGGGAATGAAAATAGATTCTCATTTATTGAAGAAAATATAAGATTCTCAAAAGAGATGAAGGAGACGGAAGAAAAGCAACGCTATCCCGTACAAATGGATGAAGACGATCTGAAGAAGGTGCTTTCAATTATTGAAAACATCCCCATCGGGTTACATACGCCAATAAGCTCAAGTCCACAGCTCCTCATCCGAGAACTTAGAATGAAAAGACTTCAAACACCTCTTCAAACAGAAGTCTTCGAGGTGGAAATGGAACTACATAAACGGGAATTTACAAAATCATGAAACGCCTTCTCTTTTTAGCTCTTGCAGCGCTAGCCAGTTGCCACCACCAAAGTGAATCTCCCGAATCGATTGTCGCCATCCAAATTCAGGATAGAAACGGGTTGACAGAAACCATTAGTTCTCCTGAACGGCTCGTCACTTATCAAGAAACTAACTTCCTGACAGCTCAGCCCTACAAGAAAGTTCTTCGGGTTTATAAAAATCGCGGCAAAAACTACTCCAAAATCACCACATATCACCCGAACGGATCTATTTGGCAGTATCTGGAAGCAGAAGAGATGCGGGCTCACGGAGCTTATCGGGAGTGGTTTGCCAACGGGGGGCTAAAAATTGAGGCTAATGTCATTGGGGGAACCGCTGATGTTACACCAGGTGTTCAGCAAGACTGGCTTTTTGACGGGATCAGCCAAGTATGGGATGAACAGGGAAACCTCATCGCTAAAATCCCCTATCAAAAGGGAGCGCTGGAGGGTCCCAGTCTCTATTTTTATTCTTCCGGACAAACTGAAAAATATCTTGTTTTTTCAAAGAACAACCTGGAAGGAGAATCTTTGGAGTATTTTCCTGATGGGGGGCTTAAAGCCAAGACGACTTACAAAACCGGAGTCAAAGAGGGATTGAGCCTCGGATTCTTTTCAAATGGAAATCCCTGTTGGATCGAGGAGTACAAAAGAGGCCTGCTTTCCAAGGGGACATACTACAGTTTAAGCGGTACGGTTCTGTCAGAAATAGAAAATGGGGGCGGTTATCAGGCGCTTTTCGAAAATGACACCCCCTCTCTCACCGTTGAGTTTCGACACGGCAAGCCAGATGGAAGGGTCCAAAAATATACCTCCATTGGGAAACTCAAGGGATACTACCATATCAAAAGCGGCAAAAAAGAAGGGGAGGAGGTTGACTTTTACCTAGACACGGAGATCTCGCAAAATGAAACCAAACCGAATCCCAAACTTTTGATTAGCTGGCATGAGAACATGATTCATGGAAAGGTAAAAACCTGGTACAGCAATGGGCAGCTCCAAAGCGAAAGAGAGTATTGCCGCAATCAAAAAACAGGCCCGTCTCTCTCTTGGTATCGAGATGGCTCTTTAATGCTTGTTGAGGAATATGATGAAGATCGTCTCGTTAAGGGCCAATATTACAAAATTCACCAGAGAGATCCCGTTTCTAGCGTAATTAACGGAAACGGCCTTGCGTTTCTTTACGATGAGATGGGAGTTCTTGTCAGAAAGGTCACTTATTTAAAAGGAAAAGCAGTTGATCCAGAAAGCTGAACTTCGCCGCCGCCTGTTAGATAGTCGCCGCAGCATCTCTCACAAGAGACGTTTAGAAGCCTCTTTGTCTCTTTTCAACCGCCTAAAAGATAAGGGGCCCATTCTCTCTTTCTTCCCAATCCGAAATGAGATTGATACAACGCTCCTGAACAAATTTCTTGCAAAAACTGGAATTCTCTTTCTCCCGCGAGTCGAAGATAATCGCCTCATTCCTTATAGAGTCACCGACCTTGAAACCCAACTCGAAATCTCCTCCTATGGAATTCCCGAGCCCAATCCAAATATCTGTGAAAAAGCTTCTTTCCCAAAAATTAGCCTGATCCTCGTTCCCGGTTTAGGATTCAATCGGGATGGATACCGCTTGGGCTACGGAAAGGGGTACTATGACAACTTGCTCGGATCTGCAAAAACAAGCTTTTCATTGGGTATTGGCTTTAAAGAACAGCTTGTCGAAAAGCTTCCAAGAGATGCATGGGATATCCCCACGTCAGAGCTCTTCCTCGTCTGAAAACTATTTCGTCTTTTTCAAAGTGGAAGCGGGCGCTTCTTTTTTTTGTTCTTGCTTAGGAGCGCAGAAATGGGCGCCGGGGCAGTCATTGGCTTTCACTAAAGAGCCTGGAGATACAGTCTTGCACATCGAATAAAAACCCTGCGATGGGCACTGCCAGATGACAGTGTAAGGAGTCAGCGAAACAGCAGGGGTCCCGGGACGCACGTACTGTGTTGGACCAAGGTTGGTCGTAAAGTTTTTTTGCTGGCCCGGCTGAACAGAAAACTGACCTAAGTAGGTACCATCGGAAGCTTGCACAATAGCCGTCAAGATAAAAGGCGTATCGTTATAGAGGAGAATGGAGCCGCTATCTGTTCCCGCCCTAACCAGGAAAGGAAGCAAAAGAAAAAACAGCATTGTCATCCATCTCATCTGACCTCCAAATCGTCACCATCGAATTGAGCCCAGCGGAAATCGATCCAACCGATGGAAGAGAGGGCGACACCGCTTAAATCTTCCCTCTCTAGGTAATTCAGCGCATAGTGAAATACCGGAATGATCGGCATCTCTTCCATGAGGATCGCCTCGGCTTCTTTTAAAACTTGTTTTCTCTCTTCTACTTTTCTGCATAAAGTAGAGCGGTCTAAAAGATCAATGTATTTAGGACTCTCCCACCCTGTATTGTTGACGCCTCTGTCTTTGTACTTAAAAATTTCTAAGAAATTAATCGGATCATTAAAATCAGCAATCCAAGATCCTGCAGCCAGTTGCAACTCTCCTTTAGAAAGTCTTTGGAAAAATACTTTCGCCTCGATTGCCTCAAGCTCCACATGAATCCCAAGTCCCTCTTGCCATTGCTTTTGCACCGCTTGGGCAATAGAGTTATTCCTGTCGCTATTTGTATAGCTGAGTCGAATCGGAGACAAGTTGTCACGACCTAATTTTTGAAGACCTTTTTCCAAAAGCGCCCTGGCAATCTGAAAATTGGCATCGGGAAAATACCCCTTTTCTGAAAGCCCCATATCCGGAGGAACTAGTTCCTGAGCTGAAGTTTGTCCTCCCTGCAACACATGCTCAACGATTCCATTTCTATCTAGACACACGGCTAGCGCTTTTCGAAAATCAACACTCGCAAGAGGATTTTGTTTTCCATTCAGTTGCAAAGAGGTATTTACCCTAAAAAAATAGGTACCGCAAAGAGGATGAATCCCAAGTTTTTTTTCTTTTCTAAATGCTTTGATGGCATCTGCCGGAATCGTAGAAAGGGGAGAACCTGCCCAATCGAGCTTTCCCTCCTCAAACATCCGAAGTTCTGTATCGCTTGTGACCATAAAAAAATCTACGCTGTCAATTTTGATATCGCTCGACTGCCAATACTTTTCGTTCTTCACAACTCTTATTTGGTCCGAATGTTTCCATGAGTCCAACTTAAAAGGGCCATTTCCAACATGAGTCTCTGGGAGCAGGGCCCATTCCTGATTTCCAGTCACGACTTTAGGATGAGTGGGGAAAAAAGAGGGGAGCGAAATCACTTCAAGAAAGTAGGGGATAGGGTTTTCGAGCTCTACCACTAACGTTTGAGGATCGGGTGTGTGGACTCCCAAAAGAGCGGGTTCCAAGCTTCCCTCCTTGATTTTTTGAGCGTTTTTGATCGAGTAGAGCTGATAGGCGACATCTGATGGAAAGGAAGGGGCCAATGTCGATTTCCAACTATCTGCGAAATCAGCCGACGTCAAAGAGTCTCCATTCGACCAAAAAGATGGCCTAAGTTTAAAAGTATATGTTTTGCCATCGCCCGAGATTTGAACGTCCTCAGCCAAAGCAAGCTCTATGTTGCCAGACTTGGAAACGCGAGTAAGGCCCTCAAAAAGCATCCGCAACAAAGTAGAGTCAGTTAAATCCCTGCCTTTTCTTGCATCCAGCGATTTTGGATCCGTCCCTATGTTGATGCGAAGAGTATTCTTCGGCTGAACAGTCTTCTGACAAGCAATCAAACCAAAAATTAAAATCAGTAAACTTAAGCGGCGCATCCAAGATCTCCTTTTGCTGTCTTCAGCCTAACAGAGGGAATCTTTTGGGGCAAAATGACAAGGTCGGTTATATCCTATAGCATGCTAATTCAGACAATCAAGCCCACGCCTGTTTTGAATACTCCCGACTTTTCATTTGCATTTGGCGGAAAAACCGGCAATCAGATCCCCGCCACAGAAAAGGGGCATCCCTATCATTATGAATTTGTCGCTCTAAAAGGAACTCGATTCCAAGTAGAAGAAATTCTTTCCGAAATCTGCTTTCGCGTCTCTTGTTCTTTTTATCCCGGAGAGCTTTTCATAGATCGAAGATTTACTAAACCCGCAAAAAAATCCTCGAGCCCTCTTCTTCCTCCTCTGAATGTCATATTAAAGCGAATGAAAAAACTCCTCGGAATTCCCTACGTCTGGGGAGGAAATTGGAGCACCGGTATTCCAGAGACGCTTTCCTTTTATCCTCCTAAGGCTCCTCTGGATCCCAGAACTGAAATTATCTGGACTTTCAGAGGACTTGATTGCTCCGGCCTTCTTTTTGAAGCCGCTCGAGGAGCTACGCCCAGAAACACAAGCCAGCTACTAAACTTCGGAAAAGCACTTAAAATAAGCAACTTAACATCTAACCAAATGGCATCTATTGTTCTCCCGCTTGACATGATCATCTATCCCGGGCACGTTCTGTTTGTCTTAGATAGCTGTACAACCATCGAAAGCAAATCGCCTTTCGGGGTAACTTGCGGAAATCTAAAATGCCGGCTGGAAGAAATCCTTTCCGAAAAAAAACCTGTGGATGACTTGCCAGAAAACGCAAATGCCTCTAATTTCTTTCAAATCAGACGTTTTATTATTTAAATGGATACGCAATGCTCCGTTTATTTGCAAAAACCAAACTCTGGATGGTATTTTCAGTTTATACCGCTCGTGATTCAAAAATCGATTTTGGGCAAATGCGAAAGCAGTTGGAATTCGCCGAAAATCCAATTTTGAGTCACGTGCGGTATATTTTATCGTCCTGTGAATTTCTTGAATTTGTGCAAATTGGGAACTTCATTTTGAAAGTTAAGCTTCCCCAAATTTCAATAATTTGTTACCGTCTCCGCACTGTGTGCACGCGATCCTTGTAGGACTTGGCTGTTTCTCCTGAAGGAAAAGGCTTTCCCCTAAAAAACGGATGTTTTTTTGCACAAGAACAAAGATAGAAATGCGGCTTGCCCGCGACGGAGAAAAAATGATGCTCAAGCTACTGTCAAAAACCAGATCATGGATAGCGATGTCCTTTTTGATCACCACCCCAACCTTTGCAACCGATCCCTGTGCGCAAACAAACTGTCCACCCTCTTGCCCAAAAGTATGCCCAGATCCGTTTCCTGAGCCAACAACCCCAGCTTACAATGCACCGGATGGGATAAATACTCGATGCTCTTGGGATGTTTTTGCCAGCGGGAGCTTTATTTACTGGCAACCTATACTAGAAAATATGGATCTGGGCTTTATCTTTTCCGCAGAACACGAATACGGCCCTATTTTTAATATGAAATTTAGATACAAGCCTGGCTTTAAGGTGGCTTTAGGTATGCTATTTGACCGAGATAACTGGAGCGGCTGGGCAGAATATACTCGCTTTCATGGACACTATACACACGCCGCATCAGTTGGCCTAGATGCCGGGTTACAGTTAATGCAGCTTCATCCAGAGCTAATCAGTTTTACAGGGCCTGTTTTCGATCTCCATAGGAAATGGGGTCTAAATATGGACCTACTTGATCTCCTGATGGGGAGAGACTACTACGTCGGAACAAAGCTCTCGTTCAACACCTACTTCGGAGCCAGAGCCGCTTGGATTCGTCAAACATTGAGCGATTTCTTCTCTGATCCTACTGCGCTTATATTGACAGGTACCATTGGAGGAATTATCGTTACAAGCGACGCGGGAGGGGGAGGGGGAGGGGGAGGAGGGCCCACTCCCTTGCGCGACGAGGGCACCGTCTCCCAGAACACGCGCTCTTGGGGAGTTGGACCTAGAATCGGGACCGACCTTAAATGGGATCTTGGATATGATTTTCGTCTTGTAGGGAATGCTGCTGGAGATCTCTTATACACCCGATATACTCGATTGAAAACTAACTCAACCGTAATTACTGTACAGGCGGACGAAGATGAAAACATAGAGACAATAACGACTACTTTAAGAACTTTACAGAAAAATCTGGCCTTCTTGAGAGCTCATGTTGAACTCGAAATGGGCTTGGGTTGGGGAACTTATTTTGGCGCAAATCAGTGGCATTTCGACCTTGAAGCCACTTACGGCTTTCAGGTCTACTTTAACCAAAACATGTTTAGACTATACTTTAACGGCTCTGCTCCTGGGGTAAGTTTTGTGCCCTGTGGGGATCTTTTCATCCACGGGCTTAATCTCACCGCCCGCTTCGATTTCTGATCCCATGATTTGATTAGGGAGGGGCGCAGATTCTCTTGCCCCCCTTTTTTTCTGTCCAGTCAAAGAGCGAGTTATAAAAAAGTTGATTCCCTATCCACTTTTGAGCATAGAAGGAAGTAAGAAACCATCAAGCAGAGGGGTCTATGCCACAAAAAAAATCCTCTTCTCATTTTCTCTCAGCCGCTTACTTATTTCGGAACATACGAACAACTCGAATCAGAAGTTGCCGGCAAGGAGTTGCAATTTTCAGAATTTTAGCAAAGAGTTTCCTCACGTCCATATCTGCGAATTTCTTTCATTTTTTTCAAATTGGGAACTTTATCTTGAAAGTTAAGCTTCCCCAAATTCCAATAATTTGTTACTGTCTCCGCACTATGTGCGCGATCCTTTTAGGACTTGGCTTTTTCTCATGAAGGGCAAGGCTTTTCCCCTAAAAAAACGGATGTCTTTTTGCACAAGAGTGAAGATACAAATGCGGCTTGCCCGCGACGGAGAAAAAATGATGCTCAAGCTACTTTCAAAAGCCCAATCGTGGATAGCGATGTCCTTTTTGATCACCACCCCAACCTTTGCAAACAAGTCCTGTGCGCAAAAAAACTGCCCACCTCCTTGCTCAAAAGTGTGCCCGGATCCGTTGCCCGAACCAACAACCCCAGCTTACAATGCGCCAGATGGGATAAATACTCGATGCTCCTGGGACGTTTTCGCAAGTGGGAGCTTTATTTATTGGCAGCCACTTCAAGAAAATATGGATCTTGGCTTTGTAAATTCTGAAGAACATGAATATGGCCCTATTTTCAATATGGAATTTAGATACAAGCCTGGTTTTAAAGTGGCTTTAGGTATGCTATTTGACCGAGATAACTGGAGCGGCTGGGCAGAATATACCCGCTTTCATGGACACCATACGCACAGCGCATCGGTTAGCTTAGACGCCGGGTTGAATTTAATGCAGCTTCATCCACAGCTAACCGCTTCCCTGGGACCTGTTCTCGATTTCCATAGGAAATGGGGTCTAAATATGGACCTACTTGATCTCCTGATGGGGAGAGACTACTACGTCGGGACAAAGCTCTCATTCAATACCTACTTCGGAGCCAGGGCCGCTTGGATTCGTCAAACATTGAGCGATTCCTTTTCTGGAGTTGGAGGAGCAGGTGGCAATGGAGGGATAAACCCTACAACTCTCTCAGCAGACCGCTTGCGCAGAGAGGGTACCTCCTCCCAACACACGCGCTCTTGGGGAGTTGGACCTAGAATCGGGATCGACCTTAAATGGGATCTTGGATATGACTTTCGTCTTATAGGGGATGCCGCTGGAGATCTCTTATATACCCGATATACTCGATTGAAAAATAACGCAACCGTAATTAGTGTAGACTCGAACGAAGGAGTCATAGAGACAACAACGACTACTTTAAGAGCTTTACAGAAAAATCTAGCCTTCCTGAGAGCTCATGCTGAACTCGAAATGGGTTTAGGTTGGGGAACTTATTTTAGCGCAAATCAGTGGCATTTCGATCTTGAAGCCACTTACGGCTTTCAGGTCTATTTTAACCAAAACATGTTTAGACTATACTTTAACAATTCTGCTCCTGGGCCTAGCTTTGTGCCCAGTGGAGATCTCTTCATCCACGGACTTAATCTCACCGCCCGCTTCGATTTCTAATCTCATGTTAAGGGGGGGCGCAAACTCTTTTGCCCCCCTTTCTTTTTTGCCCGGTCAAAAAGCTTGAAATCAGTGAGTTATAAAAAAAGTTGATTCCCTATTTAATTTTGCGCATAGAGAGGAGTAAGAAGCAATCAAGCAGAGGGATCTATGTTACAGAAAAATCCTCTTCTCATTTTTTCTCGCCCGCTTACTTACTTCGGATCTTATGAACAGGTTGAGTCGGAAATCGCCGGCGAAGAGCTTCATTTTGCAGACTTTTGGCAAATGACTTTAGATTCTGATTTTATTTTCCCAGTCCAAAACATTGGCTTATTCATTCACTGGTCTGACCCATCATCCTGAATGCATCTCTCCTAAAAAAATGCATTGAGATGTCTTTGCAAATGAATTCATTGCTGCGCGTCAAAGCGCACTTGCACCCATTTCTCTTGATTTAATTTTCAAGTTGAGTTTAACATCCAAAATGTAAACTTGAATCGCCTGTTGCGAATACAGAGATCGTTATAAAAAACAGGATTGGTTTGGTTCACATGGATGGCAACGCTACGGAAAAATCTTAGCGCAAGCTAAAAAAAACAACTATTTGTCGAAAATGGAGAGCAAAAAAATGCTGAATGTATTTACAAAAACAAAGCCATGGATGGTAGCTTCGCTTCTCGTCGCTACATCAGCTTTTGGCCAAAACAAATGCCCACCACAATCATGCCAAAAACCCTGCGAGAAGGTCTGCCCTGAGCCAATGCAAGCTCCGACCATTGCGGCTTACAATGCCCCAGCCGGCATTGACACTCGCTGCTCATGGGACGTTTTTGTAGATGCGGCTTTCACCTACTGGCAGCCAATTCTTGAGAATTTGGAGCTTGGAATTTCAGACAACTCTGCTTCCTTTTATAACACGGTCTTCAACATGGACTTCAGCTATAAGCCCGGCTTCAAAGTCGCTGCAGGAATCATGCTGGACTACGACAACTGGGATCTTTGGGCTGAGTATACTTGGTTCCGCGGCACAAGCTCTCAGACAGCTTCTGTAGGAGTCCCTGCTCAACTGGGTACAATCCAGCTGGCGCCTGATATCATCAACACCACTGAAATTGATTCATTGTCACGCAAGTGGAAACTCCACATGGATCTCATAGACCTTCTCATGGGACGCGAGTATTATGTTGGGACAAAACTGACATTTAAGTCATTCTTCGGTGCCAGAGGCGCATTTATTCGTCAAAACCTAAACGATACTTACGTCGGTACAGTAGCAATCGGCGGGACAGCCCTTTCCGGGAGCACGGTTCAAACAAATCACTCTTGGGCTGTTGGCCCTCGTGCTGGCTTGAATACAAGTTGGCTCCTCGGGGAAGGGTTCAGACTGATTGGTAACGGAGCAGCGGATATTCTCTATACCCGCTACACGAAACTGAGAAATAATACATCGGTGACTACCTCAACAACCTCAACCCTCAGAACACAACAGAAAAACACTGGTTATTTGAGAACACACCTCGAACTCGAAACGGGTCTTGGTTGGGGTTCTTACTTTGACAACAATAATTGGCACTTTGATCTGGCAGCTACTTATGGCTTCCAAGTGTTCTTTAACCAGAACATGTTCAGACAATTCGTCGACGACTTTGCAAGAGCCGCGAGCTTTATGCCAAATGGCGACATGTTCGTACACGGTCTGAACCTGACAGCAAGATTCGATTTCTAATCGAACCTGTCAGTTAGTGTCTTCTAATTCTGCCAGGCTGGGGTAAAACCCAGCCTGGTTTTTTTTATTTACGGAGCTTTTGAATCAGATTGGCAATCAAGCCGGTCCATCCGTTCTGATGGGAAGCCCCAAGCCCTCGCCCTGTGTCGCCATGAAAGTGTTCGTTAAACAGG
>DATECD010000142.1:0-7198 GCA_035287065.1 Chlamydiales bacterium
ACCTTCTTTTGATGGAATTGATTCGTCAGGTAGCTATTGATCACGATCTTGCCGCCCTTTTCCACGAAAAGCCTTTTGCGCACGTCAATGGTTCAGGGAAGCATTGCAATTGGTCGTTGGGAACAGATACAGGGATCAACCTCTTAGATCCGCAGATGGGAAAAGAGGAGAGGTCTCTTCTTTTTCTGATCTCACTTGCGGCCGTTCTTTTAGCTGTCCACGATCATGCAGGGCTTCTTAGAGCAAGCATTGCCTCTTTGGGAAATGAATATCGTCTGGGTGGTTCAGAAGCGCCTCCGACGATTCTTTCGGTTTACCTCGGAGAAGAATTAGAAAACCTTATCGACCATCTCATCCATGAGAAAGAGAGCCTTACAAAAGTGGCTCGCGAGATCCACTTAGGGTTATCACACCTTCCTCCGCATGTGGCCGATGCCTCTGATCGAAACCGCACCTCCTTTTTTGCTTTTACAGGGAATAAATTTGAATTTCGGGCAGTTGGTTCCTCAAGCCATCCAGCTTTTCCTGTTACGATCCTTAACGCAATTGTAGCAGATCGTTTGAATCAGATTGTTGATGAGATGGAAAAAGAAGTGGCTGGAAGAGTACTCAATCCAAAAGAGCTTTTTTCTTTAGCGATCCCTTTTTTAAAACGGTACTTTACAGATTCACGTGCCGTGCTTTTTGGCGGCAATGCATACACAGAAGAGTGGAGACAAGAGGCTGCAAATCGTAAGCTTCCCAATATCCCAAAGAGTTTTCATGCGTTTTCTGAACTTCTCAAAGCAAAGAGTCTTTTGGTTCTTCAAGGGATTTTTTCGGAAGATGAGGTGAAGAGTCGCTATGAAGTCATGGTTGAGCGATATGTGAAGAGTTTTTCGATTGAAGCGCACCTCATGATTGAACTTTTTCGCACGGAGATTCTTCCTGCAGCTTTAGCCGATCAAAAAGCAAAAGGAGAGGCGATTCAAGCATTTAGTACTGTGACAACCTTTTCTCAACCCCATCTTCTCAAAGTGCTTGAGAGGATAGGGTATGCAATTGAGATCGCAATTGAAGCAATCGATGAGATCGAGAAGATTGAAATTCAGGCTATCGATTTTGGTTGGGAAGCAAAAGGGAAAGTATTTGCTGAAATTTTAGGGCCTAAGATGGAAAAAGCGCGGGCTGCCGTCGATGAGCTTGAAAGATGGGTAGATTATGACCTTTGGCCCTTGCCAAAATATCGAGAACTTTTGTTTTTGACCTAATATGGAGAAGGATTGAAAGTCGGTTTTTTTGGAGGAACTTTTGATCCGATCCACCTCGGTCATCTCAATCTGGCAATTCAGATTATGGAGATGGAGGGGTTAGATGAAGTGATTTTTTCTCCTGCCTGGCAATCTCCTTTTAAAGAAAGTCTTTCTGAAACAAGCGCTTCAGATCGGTTGGAGATGGTCAATTTGGCAATCCAAGAGATCCCTAAATTTCGGAGTACGGATTACGAGATTCGCAAAGAATCTCCTTCTTATACAATTGAGGCTCTTCACCACTTCCAAAGAGGAAGCGAAGCGAAATTTTTTATCATTCTTGCAGAAGAGGTGGCTCTCCATTTCTTGCAGTGGAAAGAGGCTAAAGAACTGTTGCAGATAGCTCCCCCCCTTATTGGGATCCGCTCTTCTTCTATGAACATCAACTCTTTGCCAGAGGCATTGCAAGGGGGAGTGCGGAAGACAAATATTTTTGAGATCAGCAGTACTGAGATCAGAGATAGATTAAAGAAAGGGCTCTATTGTGGCCATCTTCTTCCTGAAAAAGTACTTTCTTACATCAAAAAACGGAGGCTTTACCAGAAGTGAAACCAATTTCTTTTTTACAACTAGTCTCACAGATTGTTTATGAAAAAAAAGGATTTAACACTCTTGCCCTCGATGTACATGGGCTCTCCTCTATTACCGATTATTTTTTCATCGCTGAAGGGAATGTTGATCGTCACGTCATTGCCCTTGCAAAAGCGGTGATAGAAAAATTGGAAGAAGAAGGAGAAAAGCCGCTCCATGTTGAAGGGCTTCAAGTCGGAGATTGGATCGTCCTTGATTATGGTGAGGTGATGATCCACCTTTTTGGACCTGGCCTTCGGGAAAAGTATTCGCTAGAAAGATTGTGGAAAGAAAGTCAAATCGTTGATCTTGAAATAGATGAAAGCGTTCGTTTTTGAGTTTTTATGATGACAACTAATTTGGATAGAGTGGGCGTGATTGGAGGGATCCCAGCAGGAACACTACTGAGATTTTTGAATAACAGTGAGTATCCTTCTATCCTTAATGCTCTTGCAAATGAGAGAAATGCACAGGTACGGCTCACATGGTTGCGAGAGCATGCGCTTGCGCCTCAATTTCATGCAACATTGATGTGTGAACTTGCGCTTGAAGAATTTCGATTTTATCAACATAGGGTGACGGTCTATTCTCTTTCTATTCCTTTGATCGATGTTGCGTATTTGCGCGCTTTACAAGATTACTCTTGTTGTAGAAATAGTGAGGGTCGCTCTTTTTTGCACGAAGCGAAGATTTTTCAGAAACAGTACATGCAAAAGCTGGAAAGTGAATGGCAAGAGATAAGTGAAGAGCCAATAGAGTTTTCTCTAGAGCAAATAAGAGCGTTGAAGGATCGCCGTTTACGATATATTTGGGAGGTTGCGCGCGCAACGAATTTAGGAGAGCTACCCAATCCTCGGTGGGCTTTTATGAACTTACAGAGACAAGGCAACCTCGATATGAGGTTAATTCCAACAGATGAGTGGATCTCTTGTCGAAAAAGAATAGTAAGAAAGGCGATGGATAAACTATCAGAAAACGTACGTGAAGAGATGGAAGTGATTCAAGCAAGAGAGAGAGCGTTATCGCTGCAAAGAGATAGGATCATTGAGATTCAAGAAGAAGTAGCTTCTTCTCATACATCTTCTTCTTGTTGTTCTATTTCTTAAAATATATTGAATATAACTTAAAATATTTGTTTTCAGACTGGGTTTTTATGATAAGAGTTGTTCCCGATAATCCTTTAGTTGAGATCATTGGAGGCGTGTCGTCGCGCGATCTTGATGGTTATTTACAAAATAGTGATTACAATACTATTCGTGCAATTTTAGCTGTTGAACCAGTGTCACTTGTGCG
This sequence comes from Chlamydiales bacterium, assembly GCA_035287065.1. GTDB lineage: Bacteria > Chlamydiota > Chlamydiia > Chlamydiales > SM23-39 > JAGWKO01. The sequence continues at coordinate 3,153 of DATECD010000142.1, forward strand.
TTTGAGATGGTTACGAGAGCATGCTCTTGGGCCTCAATTTCATGCCGTATTGATGTGTGAACTTGCTTTAGAAGAATTTGAGCGTCAGCCAACGATGAGAACGGCGTTGCAAGTCTCGATGCCTCTTATTGAAGCCGCTCGATTTCGCGCTCTACAAGATTATTCTTGCTGTATCAATTCTGAAGGGCTTTCTTTGCTGAGGAATGCAGATGCTCTTAAAGAGATCTACATGCAAAATTTAAAAACCAGAATGGGTGAACGGATTGAAGGGTATCGAGAGGAGATGCTGACTGACCTTTCAGAAACCACGGCACAGCGATGCATAAGCATCGCATTGATTTGGAATGTGATAGAAGAGACTTTTTCTCGTAGAGAGCAATTAGCTCATCCTCAATGGGCTCTTACAGAGATTCAGGGTGTTAGAAGGCATAACAATTTTCATTTGGTCCCACCAGAAGCATGGCCTTATTTTCGAAAGAGGGCAGCCATTGATGAGATGATGCAAATTTTGGGGAGGGTCAATAGAGAGATAGGGGAGGCTTCGATGGGTATGCAGCGATTATTGGAAGAGAGGACGATGATCATTTGGATACAAAATGAAATACAGCATCGCTTCAATAGGCGTTCAACATGCTGCTCTATTTCATAGATAATTAACGGGCAATTTAAAATATTGATTTAAATACCTGTTTTTTGTATAATATATATTATTTAAAATGGGTTTTTATGACAAGTATTGTTCCGATAAATTTAGGATTTATTGGGGGGGCTACTTTGGAGAGGCTTGAGGGCCATTTACGAAATAGCGAATTCAAGGAGATTCAGCAGATTCTTAACCAAGAGAGTGACCCTTTCATCCGTAAATTCTGGCTGTCCGACCATGCGAGCTCCCATGAATTCCATCCTGTGCTGATGTGCGAGCTTGCGCTTTTAGAATTTGAGATTGCCCCTTTTATCGATACAGCCGTTCGAATCTCGATTCCTTTGATTGAAGCGGCTCGATTCCGCGCTTTCCAAGACTATACGTGCCATTATTCAACTGTTACAAATGGTTTTTCGTTCGAGGCTGCAGAAGCTTTCAAAGAGCCCTATATGCAAAAGCTAAAAACAAAGATGACTGAGCAGATTGTTGGCTATGATGAAGAAATGTTAACAGAGCCCCGCAATCGTACATTGCAAAGCTATTTTCATCTATTGCGCATCCAGGAAATTGCTGAGACTACTTTTCAGTATACAACTGCTTTAGCAAATCCCCGATGGATTACGGTTCGGCCATTTGCACGCGATCGAAGTCTGAATCGTCCTTTTTTAGGCGATGATGTTGTGCTCGTTTGTCGCCGCATGCAAGCCCTTCATTCTGAGATGAGCAGGATGTATGGAATAGAGGGTGGAGATGTGCTTGTCGCTTTAGAAAACATGCGGAAAGAGATGGAGAAAAGTAGGGTGCTTAGAAGAGGTCTTCATCAAGAAAGTCCTTTCTCTTGTATGTGTGTAATTTCATAATAAAAATTTTTCTTGAAAGATAAATCTTCGGTTGTCGAGCGGATGGGATTCTGATATACTTGGCCCCAAGTTTAGGAGGGGTAGTGGGAAAAAAGCGAATCGTTGTGACTGGGATGGGGGTAGTTTCCTGTTTTGGTACTGACGTTGAGCAGTTTTATCAAAGGCTGCTTGAGGGGCAAAGCGGCATTGTTCCCATTGAAGAATTTCCTTGTCCTGAGTGGCCTACCCGAATCGCAGGGGTTGTTCGCGATTTTGACCCAGGAAATTATTTAGAGAAAAAGCAGGCAAGGCGCGTCGATCCCTTTATTCGGTATGCGATGGTTGCGGGGAAAAAGGCCTTGGAACATGGGGGCCTTGTCGGTGAGGCGCTGGACCGGCTCGATAAATCGAGATGTGGAATTATCATCGGATCGGGGATGGGCGGGATGTCGATCTTCTATGATGGGGTCGAGACAATTCTCAATAAAGGTGGCTATCGGAGACTGACTCCTTTCTTTGTCCCTTATATCATTACTAATATGGCTGGGGCCTTAATTGCGATTGATACCGGCTTTATGGGACCTAATTACTCTATTTCAACTGCCTGCGCAACTTCAAATAACAGTATTCACGCTGCAGCGGAACAGATCCTTCAAGGGAAAGCGGACCTGATGCTTTGCGGAGGTGCAGAAGCTGCGATCACGCCAATTGGCCTTGCGGGGTTTACTGCAATCAAAGCCCTTTCAACAAGAAATGATGAACCGGGGAAAGCCTCAAGGCCATGGGATAAAGGTCGCGACGGCTTTGTCATGGGAGAGGGGTCGGGAGTTCTTCTTCTAGAAAGACTTGAACATGCTTTAGATCGTGGGGCACCGATTTTGGCTGAATATTTAGGGGGGGCTGTAAACTGTGATGCTCATCACATGACAGACCCACGTGCAGATGGGGTGGGAGTTGCTCAATGTATTGAACAGGCTCTTTCTTTAGCAGGTGTTCGAAAAGAAGATGTGAACTACATCAATGCCCACGCTACGTCAACACCTGTTGGCGATACGTGTGAACTGGAAGCGATCCACAAAATCTTCGGTCCCCATACCGCGCAAATAAAGATGAATTCAACGAAATCGATGATTGGTCATTGCTTGGGAGCAGCTGGTGGGCTTGAAGCTGTTGCAACAATTCAAGCAATTCGCATTGGTTGGCTTCACCCGACAATCAACCTCGATGATCCAGAGGCTGTTTTAGGGAATATCGATCCTGTAGCTCATGTGAAAAAAAAACATGAAATCCGGGTAGCTATATCCAATTCTTTTGGATTTGGCGGCCACAACGCCACCTTAGTTTTTGCTCCCTACCAGCCATGAGAAAAGATGAATCGTTTGGAGTGATCCCTCTTCAAAGACGGGAAGGGAATTGGTATGTTTTTCTCATCCAGCATAGAAAAGCTGGGTATTGGGGGCTTCCCAAAGGTCATAAAGAGGGGGAAGAATCTCCTCTTGTTTCTGCATTTCGAGAGCTGAAAGAAGAGACAAATCTCGAATGCGAACGACTTCTTAGAGAAGAACCCTTTGCGGAAGAATATAAGTTTTTTATTGAAGGGAAACCCGTTTTTAAAACAGTTCTCTATTTTGCTGCAGAAGTAAAAGGAACTGCCGTGTTACAAAAGGAGGAGATCAATGATGGCGTTTGGGTTCCATTTCCCGATGCATTTGAAAAGATCACCCACTCTGAAGGGAAAGCAATCCTCTCAGAGGTTATCCTTTTATTAGAAAATGTCGAAGATTGAGATTTTTTCACGACAAGCTTTTTTCTCCTCAATTAGCGCGCATAAAAAACGGCCTCCCCATTTTAGTAGAGAGCGGTGCTTTCAAAATCTTGTAGAAACAACTGATTTTTCCAAAGCAAACCTCCGCATTCTTTTTGACCTTGCAAATGGACCTAAGGAAAATCATTTTTTGAAAGAGGAGAAGAGATTCCCTATCTTCGAATTTCGTGGAGGAACAGAGACTGCCGCTTTTCTTTTTCTTCTTCAGACAGTTTCTCGTCTTCCGATAGATCCCGAGACGATTCTTTACTTTGTCGAAGATGATTACCTACATAACCCTAGCTGGATAGAAATTCTTCTGGAGGGTTTTCAGCTTCCGGATATAGACTATGTAACACTTTATGATCATCAAGATAAGTACTTCCTTTACCCCGAACTGCAATCTCAAATATTTGTTACCCCCTCTTGTCACTGGCGCACGACCCCATCAACAACAAACACCTTTGCTGTCCGCTTCCGCACGCTTCTTGCAGACCTTGCCATCCATCGAAAATATTCAAGAAACAGAAAGATCAGCGCTGATCATAAAAAATTTATCCACCTACAGAAAAAAGGGCGTAGGCTCATCTCATCAATTCCAGGCTGGTCGACCCACGCCGAGCCTGACTTTACCTCTCCGTGTGTGGAATGGAACTTTTAACCTTATGAGGAACTATGCAATTGCACATTGTGCTTCAGTCGCTTTCTAATCGACGCCTCTCTTCGATTTTTTTCGTTGTGTTCGCCTCGCTTTTGATTG
>DATECD010000143.1:0-5921 GCA_035287065.1 Chlamydiales bacterium
AACAGAAGATGCATGGTAAACAAACCGCTCGTAACAAGGCGTTGTCATTGATCTATCCATGGCATTATCGATCCGATCTGCAAGACGATCATGCTCTACATAAATCAGATCTGCCGTCTCTTCTGCAAAGATCTTTCGAGAACTCTTTTCTTGTACAGTTTTTACAGCAGGAGCGTCTTGGAAAGCCCGGTTCATCCACCCACTAATTTCCTTCTCTTGATCACTTGGCTCCTTACCCAGATTTGCCTGTCTTATGCCTACAGCTCCATACAACGCATCATAATTCAACCGAGAGAGATTGTTTCTCAACATCCTTAATTTCATTATCTTACGCTTTTTATTTTCGACGTCAGATTGCGCAGTTCCAGGCAAACTCTCAATTTTCTTAATTTCCTCATCTATTTTCGATTTTAATATCTCTACAAACGCAGTTGCGCGAACAATTCCATGTAACGCATTCTTCGCTCGGTCCCCGCCGCCTAAAAAGTCATACATCTTCCCAAAGTCTTGATCTAAATACTTTTTAGGAGAGTTCCTTTTTTCATAGTGTTTCTGTAAAAGATCGGTCCTCGCAAAAGGTTGTTTTGTACCTGAGGCACCAATTGTCCCCTCTTCATCAGCTGGGGTAGAGAGCCGCTCAGAAACCGTTTTCACAATCTCATCAATCTCTCGGAAAAGCGCCCTGCGCTCATCGATCTCTAGGCCACTTTTTTCTTTTTGTAATACTGCTTTACGATTTTGAAGTTGAGTTAACTCTTCTGAATATTTCTTCTCAGATTGAGAAAACAGCGCTTTTTCCTCATCAATACTTTCTTCAGTTACCGCTTTCACCGTTTTCAGTTCATTAAGATCGTCAAAATGACCACTTGTTACCACGTCGGAAATTCTTCGCGTCAACTGGTTCCTACGACCCTCTAACCCTTCCACTATTTCAGAGAATTGCTCTTTTACTTCTTCATGCTGCTCACTCAGTTGCTTAATCGTTGCGTCTACCGTTTCAATCCCTCGATCAATTTCAGCAACTCTCTCATCTTTTTTCTTCAACTGCTCATCGTTATAGCTACGGCCAACACTATATGTACCATCTCCACATTTGTATCGGATCTTCCGATCCCCGTTCATAGAAATCGTCAAAGACTGGAGCTCCCCATCCACCAAACCTCTAAGACTCGCATCGCCTTCCGCCATGCCTCTAGCCCTCTCCCAAATCTTTTTCATTTTGGCTGATTCAGGGGCTTTGAGTGTGATGTCAAACTCATATTGACCACAGACCATGACGATCTTGTAGTCATCTTTCAGCGCCGGCAATGGGGCGCTAGGAACTGTTGAAAAACCTATATTTGGTGACTGGACTGGTGATTGTGTTGTTGTACTCATATTAATAATATATTAACAAACTCTTTAAAAAATGAAAAGAACTATCATGAAAAGCTTTAACTAACTAACCGCAAGGGAGTTATGCAATTAATATACATATAAATACCTGATTATCAGGTGTTTATATGTATATTAAAACACTTATTATTACGTATTTATTATTTTTGTTGAAATCTTTAAAAATAACTGTTATAATAAACGTATAGGACAAGTCAGGAAGTAAAACAAATGGACATAAAGAAGATTAGAGCATTCATCGAAAGGGCAAAGGGATTAACGCTCGATGGGGAATCCAAGAGCTTAATAAACTCTTTTGAAGAGTTTATCGAATTCCAACAATTAGGGGCCCAAATCGGTTTTGACGATCAAGAGTATCGACAAAAACTGCTGACAGCTCACCGTAAATTCTGGACCGCATTTATTAGATCAGCCGAAAAACATGGGGTTTCTGTTGAAGAAGTTCGGGAAAAGCTACTTCAAGTAGTCCACCGCTTTAGACAGGATTCAGTTCCAACACTTGACGGAAATAAAGAATCATTAAAGAAAATAAGAAGAACAAAAGGGAAAATTAAGGCTTAATATGGCAGATGTATCAGCAACTCAAGCACAATTTGAAAATGATTATCAAGCAGTACTCGATGCTCTTGATGATTGGAATGCGTATGCAGGCGAAAACGGCCAAACAGCGCAAGACACAGCCGCCTATGATAAGGCCTTGAGCGGTGTAAGTTGGACAAGCGGAGATATTTTTGGCATGGGATCCAGCTGGGTCTCGCTATTTATGGCAATGGGCTACCAAGGCTGTAACATGCTGATGGACAATATGGATGAGACAGCTTATCTAATGAACGTCTTATCCGCATTGACAGCTTGCTCAAACGACATCCAAACCTTAACAAACGACACAAGTACAGGAGATAATGCCGGGGAATCCTTAGTTGATGCAGCAGAAGATATGGACCAGATGCTCGCTCTTTTTGGAGCTGATGGACATTCCGTAGAGAAAGATGGGACCAACTATACAGAACTTTTAACAGGTGGACTTGGGGACACAGCTTGTAACACGATGTCAGATTACTTTTCGAATATGAGAAGCGATATCTTCGTTATCGGCGATGATAGTGGATACAACCCAGATGAAAATGGGAGCTACCACTCTGAGTGCGATAAGAATAACTACAACTATAGCAACGATGCGCGCATTACAAGTTACGGAGAAGCGTATGACCTTGCCTCTCAATCTGGAGACCCGCTTGGTGCAACAGATGCGTTAGATACCCTTTCCAATTCTTTGAACGGAGTTTTAACGACAACGCAAAACGTCAACGAATCGGAACAAGCGATTTTGACGAACCAGTCAAACCAGCTGCAAACAGTTGAACAGTTTGTAGCCTATGCATGTCAGAACTACAACAAAGAAGTTCAGGCATATGCAGCAGCACAAATCCCAGCTTAAGGTAGGTAAGGAAAAACGATGACAGCAGGAAACCAAATAGCAATCGCAGAAGCAGTTGGCAACTTTGAAGATGCCAACTACGGCACACAGCTCAACTGCGAAGTCTTTTTAATCAATATGATTGGGGGCTTCATAGAAAAAGAGCAAGGGTGGACAGAGATTCTTGAAAAAGACTCACTCAACGCCTACGTTGCAACACTTGAATCGGGAGAAGATCCGAGTAAGTCAGCAAAAGCTGCTCAATGGAATGAGCAGTATAACATCGACTCCGCAATGATGCAAAGTGAAGAGTCTTCCTATAACGCAATTGTTCAAAAAGGGAAGACTGCAGTGACCAATGCAAATAGCTCGATGGGGACAAACTATGAAAAAGAACTCCCCGTGCAGACTCAAAGCACGACGATGGACCACCTCATTGAAGGCTGGCTCCGCAGGTAAAACACTTAAGTAAGAGAAAAAATAAAATGGAACAAACATTACCGTCGCAAAACGTTTTCAATCTCATGGTCGATGTGACCAAGAACTGGTGCAATACCCAGATTGGAACACTATCGGCATGGGACGACAAACTAGGAAACTGGACAGATGTCAATGAAACGTTGACAAAAGCTCAGATCTCCGACCCAATCGAAACAAAAGGGGCAGATGGAAGATATTATCTTGATTCTGTTGCCTATGAGCAATGGTTAGATGAGGGCTCTCCAACATCTGGCGCTCTTTACGACACAGTGAATGAGCAGTGTCTTATGGTCACAGGCTACTCAATCAATGACTATAATACCTACGTTTCAAATCCAAGTAAGCTTGGAGCTCCTGCAAGAGTCGGCCTTCAGCAAGTAGCTACAGGCAGCTCAATGGATGACTTCATTTCTGCCAACTTTGCAAACGGGAACTCCGATTACCTCAATGCAATCTCTTCGACGTTCATGGTTTATGTGGAAGGACTTTTAGGAGAAAAAGATTCAGATGAAGATAGCTACTCAACAAATATGACGACATTGAATAGCATCGCTTCTACTCAGTCTGCAAAAGCAAACTCAGAGGAACAACCGAGCTCTAATGCAGTGAATACAGAAGGGAGCATCATTCAACAGACAACAAGCTCAAGCAATGTAATTACAGGAGCAAACCAACAGCTGCAAGACGTTTTAAGCAGCTTGATCTCTTCTGGAATGGGTAAATTTTAACAAAAAAGGTTTAAAGGATTTTATATGTCAGAACAAACTCAAACAGGCGCAATTTCTATAGGGCCAGGCGTTTTTCTCTATCAGGCGATGGCGGATATGGTGAAACAAAGCGCATTTCAAGCCTCTCAAATGTGGGAGCTAGAATCTAAATACGCAGAAACTGTCGGCGGTCTTGATGAAAATGGAGAGATGATCTTAGGGAAAGATGGGAAACCCACCTACGGATGCTATGGGGCCCAACTCCGGACCTCTTTAGATGCTGCAAATGACGAGAAAAACGCCTTAATGGACCAAGCCTGGGGAGAGATCTCTGCAGGGGTTGTGTCTGGGACAGCTTGCGTTGCTGCCGGCGGTATGTACCTGGGATCTGGATCGATGTTTGGCCAAAGCCAAGAAGCTCAGAATTTGGGTCAATTTAAAGAGGATTTTGTTAAGCCGAAGCCAGGTAATACTACTATTGAAGCAGTTCAAAATGATCCAGGTCAATTCCGTCCAAATCTGACAGCAGACACCGACGCGATTGCGAACAATAAAACAAGTTTACAGGAACATGTCAATAGGTGGGCACAGAAAAATAGAGATAGTCAGCCAGATACTTGGATGAATAATAAGTACACTCGATTCATCACAGGGCGACCGTCAAGAGTAGACGCACTAGACGTGGCACAAGACGAAATGCAAGTATACAACGCTCAAAGTGAGTACTTGGCAACCGCGCATAAGACGAAAGTCAATGAAAACATCGACAAGCTTTTAGAAACAGAAAGTCATAAAAATGCACAGAACGTTCAGGCGTTCTCGCAGAAAATGACGCTTCTCCAAATGGGGCAAGAAGGTTTGTCAAAATCTCTCCAAGGGTACTGGACAACGGTTCAGGCAAACGACAAATATAATGCTTCTGAAAACCAAGCTCAGGCGCAGATCATGCAGAGCTCTACACAGAACCTGCAAGGCGCAGAGAATAGCTACGAGCAAAAAGCCAATGGCTACTTCCAGCAATCAACACAAATTGCGCAAGAGATGGCCCAAATCATGCGCGCTTAATTTTTAAGCAGCTACTTTTCCTTCCCTTAAGGCAACCATCCCAAAAATCGGGGTGGTTGCCTTTTTATTACCTCTTCTTTTTTTTTATCTCTCTACTAGCGTTCTTTGCTACAACTTGACCCATCGGTTTTATCACAGAAAGTTCAGCTTCTATCTCTTCAATAGTTGGCAAAGACCCTTTCAATTTTTTCGGCAAAGAGGAAACCATCTTTGTCTCATAGGCCGTAACTCCAACCGGTTTGTGCAGCAGCTGCTGCATAATTTGGATCTTGATAATTCTCTGCAAATTTTTTCATATAGTGAAGGTTCCTAAAAGAAAATCCACTTATATCGGGGAATTCACTTTTCAGGTCCTTTGCTAGGCGTTCCATGGTTTTAGCCCCCCATTCATCCTTTTTTACTTTTTCTGAAAGAATGCTACCGATTCGCCAGTAAAGAAGAATAAGCTCTTTAGTTACAAAAAGGGCGGACTTTAACTGGGTTTGCTTGATGTCGATCTTTAGCTGCTCGAAAACTTTGACATAGCCACCTCTATCAACAACATTCCTTGGCAGGATAACCTTCTTTTTCTTGGTCACTAGCAAATACCTCATTTATTGCTTTTAAGCGAGTTGTAAAACTTGTTCCCCTTAGACAGTAATAGCTATGTAGCCTTTTCTAGAAAAAAGGCTTCTTGAAGGTTTTTCAATGCCAATCTCAACATAGCAGCCCATAAGAGATAAATAGTGCATGAGTTTTTCTAAACTAAATTCATTGAATTTCCCAGAAATGAGCATAGATACTTTTGGTTGAGTAATCCCTAATTTTTTAGCGATTTCTTTTTGGGAAAACTTACTTGATTTAATCATAAGCCCAAG
>DATECD010000144.1:0-7812 GCA_035287065.1 Chlamydiales bacterium
CACATCACCTTTATCTGGTAGAGCCAACCCACCTAGAAGTTTCAAAAGAGTTGTTTTCCCAGCCCCATTTTCCCCCACTATCGCGAAAATATCTCCCTGATTGACGGAAAGAGCAATGTCTTCAAAAAGAGAAAAGGATCCAAAGGATTGAAAAAGATGTGAAAACTGGACAAGAAGTTGAGACATAAGTTTTATTGTGCATCACGTTCAAGCGATTCAATGGCTGATTGAAGCTCTTTACTGAAGGCGGGGAGGTATTCCCGAATTGTTTTCCAAACAATATCAAGATCTACATCGAAATAAGCGTGTATAAGTCTGTTTCTTAAACCGACAAGTTCTCTCCAAGGAATTGTAGGGCAATTCTTTTTTGTTCCTTCAGAGATCCGGCCAGCAGCTTCTCCAATGATTTCTAGTTCATGTAGAACAGCGGATTGAAAAAGACGATCTTTATCTAGTGATGCTCTTTGCCTGCCCTTAGCAAAAGAGAGGATGGCTTTGGCGGAATCGTGCATGTGCTTGAGGCGAATCAGATCCTTATTTTTCATAGATTGTTTTAGCCTGTGCTAGCACTTCATCTCGAAAATAATGACTCAAATCATTAGGGGTCTTCAGATCTATGGGATATCCCATAATTTGCTCAAGTTCAGATTCCATCGCAATAAGGCCGAAAAGATGAGGAGTATGCTTTTTCTCAAATTTCACGAGAACATCGATATCACTTTTCTCTGTAAAGTTGGATGTGAGAATAGACCCGAAAAGAGCTAGATATGCGATGTGATATTTTTTACAAAACTGTTCAATTTTTTTTTTGCGTAATCGGATCGGCAGTTTGCGCATAGTTAACCCTCTCTTTTCATTATATTCTGCTGCACTCTATTTGCAAAGAGGAGGGGTAAAAGTTCACTCACCGTAGGAGAGCGAACTTTTACAGAAGGGGCTATGCCATTTTCTAAGATTCTTAAGATTCTCATTTGGAAGGAAGCAAGACGGAAAATTTTGCGATTACATCTTCTATAATCGATAAGGGAACATGCATGGCAAATATAGCTTTACGTGCTTTCCAATCTAATGAGCGGATTTGGTCACAAAGAATCGCCCCCTGAATTTCGCCTTTGTTAATGGTTACTTCAAAAGGATACCCTTTGATTTTACTTGTAATGGGCATAAAAAGTCCGAGCCCTGTTTTCAAGTTATAAGCGTGAGGAGAAATAGTAAGAGCCGGCCTGGTTTTTTGAATTTCTTTCCCCTTCTGAGGATCAAATTCCAGCCAGACAATATCTCCTTCTTTCGGTGCATATCTTACCATTCTTCGTTGCCTTTTTTGTCATCATCAAGGATTAGATGATGTTGGTTTTTTGGGGTGATTTCACTCAACATGGTATCTAAACAGTATTTAGGAGGGTGAATAATAAGCCTGCCATCATCAATTTCAAGAGTTACAGCGCTTCCTTGATGTAGATTTAGTTGTTTTGCCCACCGCAATGGTATGCGAAGTCCTAGGCTATTGCCCCACTTTTGTATGTACGCCTGCATAAAAATTCCTCTAACTTCCCAATGTATATACTTAGTATATACATTTCCGGAATATCTGTCTATGCCAACTTAACATGATGATATTAAGAATGTTAAATGCTGCAACTCAAGTCTATTAGTCTACAAAAGGCCGAGAAGAGGTTATCCCGGCCTTGACATTGGAGATGGTTGGATGCGTTCAGAATTTCAGAAATACAATGGTAGATTAGGCATTTCCTTTCTCTAGATTGTCGATGATCTTCACCATTTCTACAAGATCGTCCTGCTTCCAGGATCGTTTTTCTATAGCCCCACCCAAAGCCGTGACACCTCTATATACAAATTTCGGGTTTGCACCAGAGCCGAGCAATCGTTTGACAATCTCTAAATGTCCCAACTCTGCTGCATGAGTAAGAGGAAGCTTTCGATAAGAGACTTGGTGAACATCAGCACCTTTTGCAAGACACTCACTAACTTTTTCAATCTGATTGAAATGGACTGCAGCGGAAAGCTTTGTGTATCCAACATCTTCACCTTGATATTCTTCTTGAACACCTTCTACAGGTTCTAAGATGGAGATAATTTGATCAAAGTTTTCGATAGCGTTTTTTAGTCTCTCTCTTTCCTTGTAAGCGATACCAATCGTTTCTTCTCCTGAAACATTCACAGCAAACCGATCAGCTCCTTTTTGCAAAAGCTGAGAAACAATAGGAGCCAATCCATTCGATATCGCAAGCATCAATGGGGTTGTCCCACTTGCATCAGGTAAATTCATTGATTCAGGATCACTTAATTTCTCAATCAAAAGACTCATCTTATAAGGAGCATAAGAAAAAAAGAATTTTCCAAATTCCAAGGCGGAAAAAAGAGCTGTCTTCCCCGCCTTATCTTGCATTTCACATTTTGCGCCGGCCTTAAGTAGCATGTTGACAGCTGAAAGATCTTTTGAAGCTGCAGCTTCCATTAATGCAGTTCTTCCCTCATGATCTTTTCGATGCACATCTGCATTTGCTTTTAAAAGTTCGGGAATCAACTTGCGATTTCTTCCCATTGTTGCAGATGCAATCAATGGAGTATGTCCATGCTGACAAGCAACATTCACAGCTGCTCCATGATCAATCAACTCCTTTGCAATTGCATTGGTCCGATAATAAGCGGCTCTAACGATATGATAATCGTTATTTCCATCGTTTGCCTTTTGATCCTGGCGATTGATGGGCGCGCCATGTTCCATTGCATATTTGGCAAGAGGAAGATTATTCTCTTGGATCGCTCTTCTTAAAAGCGCCTGCATCCGATCTAAATGCCCTGCATGGAGAACGATCTCCTTTGCTTGTGGGACCATTGCAACAAGTGCGTTACTGATTCCTCTAATCATCATTTCCTCTTTTGATCACAGATCGATAACTCCTTTAATTTGAGGACTTTCTTTCTTATAAAAACGAGGAATTTAACACGGAAGAGCTCGGAAGTCAATTTTTTCCGTGTTTATTCAGCAGTTTCCACGAAAAGCAGGAACCCCTAGACAACTTTTTACAGATCCCTATTAAAAAATAGCCAAAGCCGCGATAATTGGCGGGATTGCGAACATCGATGTAGCTTATGACTCAAGAAAAACATGACCTTCTGAAATCCATTGTCGCCCTCTGTAAAAGGCGTGGCTTTGTCTACCCCGGCTCAGAAATCTATGGGGGATTTGCAAACACTTACTCGTTTGGCCCTTATGGCGCTGAGTTAAAGAAAAATGTGAAGGATCTGTGGTGGAAGCATTTTGTCCACTCAAGGCGCGATATCGTAGGTCTTGATGGCCCCATTCTCCTCCATCCCAAAGCGTGGAAGGCTTCCGGTCACTTGGATGGCTTTAATGACGCGCTCATCGATTGCAAGGCGTGTAAATCGCGTTTTCGCGCCGATCATTTGATCGAAGAGGCTTTGCATAAAGATGCAGATCATCTTACCCCTGAAGAGATGACGCAAATGATTCGAGGGGAAAAAATTGCCTGCCCAAAGTGTGGGGCGCACGATTTTACCGATGCGAGATTTTTCAACTTGATGTTCCAAACGCACATGAGCAAAACGGGCCAAGAGGGGGATGTTGCCTATCTTCGCCCTGAGACAGCCCAAGCGATCTTTCTCGATTTCAAAAATGTACTTGATACTATGCGGGTAAAGCCCCCCTTCGGGATTGCGCAAATTGGGAAGGCGTTTCGCAATGAGATCACACCTGGCAACTTCATCTTCCGCGTGATTGAATTTGAACAAATGGAGATCGAATATTTTCTTCGGGAAGAAGAGTGGGAAAAGCGTTTTGAAGAGTGGCTTACCTCCATGTGGGGTTGGTGTGAGCTCATCGGCTTAAAAAAAGAGAATCTTTTAGAAAAAGAGCATCCCAAAGAGCAACTCTCCCATTACTCCAGACGAACTGTCGATCTTGTCTACAAGTTCCCCTTTGGCACATCGGAGCTTTATGGACTTGCCTACCGCACTAACTTCGATCTTTCCCAACATGCAGAGCACTCAGGCCAGCGTCTAGAGTATGCAGACCCTGAGACAAAAGAGAAGTGGATCCCCCATGTGATTGAACCCACATTCGGCGTTGAGAGAACTCTTCTAGCCCTTCTTTGCGATGCTTATGACGAAGAGACGTTGGAAAATGGGGAGAAAAGAACTGTTCTCCACTTCCATCCAAGGATTGCTCCGGTAAAAGTTGCTCTTTTTCCCCTCATGAAAAAAGAGCCGCTTGGCTCTGAAGCGCAGCGCCTTTTCCCTCAGCTCCAATCGCGGTGGCTTTGCGAGTATGATGACTCAGGTGCTATCGGAAAGCGCTACCGCCGCCAAGATGAGTTGGGGACTCCTTTCTGCGTAACTGTTGACTTTCAAACGTTAGAAGATGGGACGGTCACTCTTCGGGATCGCGACTCCATGCAACAGATCCGCGTCCACAAAGATCAACTCATCGCCCTTCTTTCAGAAAAACTAAATGGATCAGGGTAAAAAGCAGTCCTTGGGGACTAAGTTCTCGAGACTAAATTTATGGCAATGGGGACAACGATCATCGAAAAAAATGAGATGTTTCACAGTGTTTTTACTTCAGGGCGTTCCCGTTTTAGTTGATCAAATTGCTTTGCAAGCTCTAACACCTCTTCTTCAGAGCACGTACCACTATAAATCTGCATCTTAATCCCCTCCCTTTTCTGCATCCAGTGCCTTTCTAACATTTTTTGGATTGTATCGATAAAACAAGAAAGGGCTTTTTCACGGTTGATTTTTTTCTGAAGAATTTCATCCAAAAAGCTCTCCGATTCTTTCGTCACAAGACCAATCATCAATGAGAGAAGATCGGGTGATTTTTGTTCTTTGATTTCAAAAAGTGCCTTTTCATATAAAGACTTCCCTACAGGAGTGCAAAAGTGCTCTAAGTTCAAATTTTTTTCTGCAAGTTGTAAAAGCTCAGGCTCTTCTTGTCCCATAAAAATAAGCCACCGAAGAAGGTCCGCTTCTAAAATCAGGTCAGGATCAATTTTTGAAAATGCGACATTCGATGAGCGCTTGATGTGAATCTGGGGAATATTTCCCTCTTGCGCGCCTAAAATCCCCTCTGGAGTATGAGTCAACTTCGCTAGTTTTTTTAAACTCTCATGCACCATCACAGGATGGTCCCATTCGCGGATCTGTTTTGCAACGCCTTGAACAAGCTCTGATTTTCCAGCGGGAGATTGAAGGTCCAAAAGCCTTCCCTTATGTTTCACTAAAAAGGTGAGGTAGTCGATCTTTTTATCGAGAAGTTCTTGAAATTTTTCAGCCCCTTTTTCCTGCAGGAAAAGATCTGGATCCCATTTTTCAGGCAATGGGACGACAAAAACCTCAATCCCCTCTTTCTGAAAAAAATTTCCAATTTTGCAGCTCGCCTCTTTCCCCGCATCATCGCCATCTAAGGCTAAAAATATTTCTTTTACCCCAAGTTGGATAAGCTCTTTTGCCATCTCCTCCCCAAATGCTGTCCCCTGCCCAGCAACAGTCCAAGAAAATCCTAAATGAATGAGCCGCAGCGCATCGATCTGCCCCTCTACAATTAAAGCTCTTCTCTCTTTTGCAATTTGCGTTCTAGAAAAAAAAAGTCCAAAAAGGATCTTCGATTTTTTAAAAAGAGGAGTCTCTTGCGTATTGATGTACTTCCCGCCATAGGTCTCTTCTTTATATTTCCTCGCAGAAAATCCGATGACAGCTCCCATCGCATCGCGGATCGGGATGGTGATCCGATCGGCAAAAAATTCACGCCCTTTCGACACTAATCCTGCAGCTTCTAAAGGCTCAAGAGTCACCCCTTGCTCTTTCATCACTTTCAGAAGATAGCTTCCCTTAGGAGCAAGGCCAAACTCAAATTTCTGAATGAATTCTAGATCAATCCCTCGGTGGTAGAGATAATCAAGAGCTGCGTGACCTTCTAGCGTATGTAAAAGGGCAAACTGGTAGAACTTGCACGCTTTTTCCAGCACCTCTTTCAACTCTTTTTTCGAGGGGCCTGAGCGCGCCTCCTCTTTTCCAATTTCTAATTCGACATGGAATCTCTGGCTGAGTGTTTCGACAGCTTCAACAAAGTTCATCTTCAGATGCGCCATCAAAAACTGGATCGCATCGCCGTGAGCGCCACAACCAAAACAGTGGTAATGCGTCTCTCCTGGCTGAACGATAAAAGAGGGGCTCTTCTCATCATGAAAAGGGCAAAGCGCCTTAAAGCTTTTACCAGCGCGCTGCAACTTCAAATAGGGACTTAACACTTCGACAAGATCGATCCTCGAGCGAAGCGTCTCTAAACTTTCTTTTGAAAACGTGACCATCAGAATTACAAATAGAAGATGCTGTGATTATACATAACTTCGCTGTACGCATTCAAGGGCTCAATTGACACAATGTACTGGGTAGTGATATTCCAGTTCGATGGGAAAGACGTTCATAACGTTGAACTAACTGATTATCATTAAAGGGATTTATGGCAAAAAAAAGAAAACCTACACATCCAGGAGAGATTCTTGAGGAAGATTACATAAAGCCCCTGAGATTAAATCTAGACAAGCTTTCCGAAAGACTTGGCATTGCAAGAAATACTCTGTATAAGATTCGGTCTTGCGAGGCCAGGATTACTCCAGAAATCGCACTCTCTCTAGCCGAAGCTTTTGATACAAGCCCACAATTATGGCTTACTTTGCAGGCCAATTATGACTTATGGCTAGCAGAGCAAGATCGAGATCATGTCCGTCCAATAGTAAAAAATGGAGAGATTCTTCCAAGAGAAAGAAACCTCCAAATTGCTGCTTCTGCACGCTAAAAAGAAAGTTTGCGGATGGATACGGGTTCATACAAAGTTTTCATGGGTATAGGCGCCCCAACGATAGGTGATCCTTTCCCAACCCCGGTTCTTCATGTAGCTAAAAACTCTTTTTTCCCACACATCCCCTCGGGGAAAATGAGAGGCATCGCTCCGAATCTCCTGATAAATCGGTTGGGTAAATTCTTTGCGCTGCACTAAAAACATCTGATCGGAAAAACCCTCTTTAGAGACGTAAAAATTCCAATTTGTCTTATAGGCCTCTTTTTTCGCCTCTTTGAAATTGTCATTCCAAGTGAGGTTGGCCACTTTGCACATCCTATTTTTTTCCATGTAGGAAAGCGCCTTTCCAATCCAATCCACCTCTTTTTCTAAACGGACATCCCCTGTTACATAGAGAAGGTAATCGCTTTTTGCTGAAAAAAGGGCTGTCAATGGGCCCATTGCATTATGGAATTGCCAATCCGTTGCAAAATCTGATCTTTTCAAACCAAAATAGGATAAGATTTCCTCTTCTCTACCATCCACTGCAACAACATGGCTTAAGACTCCATGATCCAACCACCTCTTAGCAGCCTGCGTCACCAAAGAGAGATCCACCACATTGTTGATGACCAAAATCTTTTCCTGGAATGGGAACCTATGATTTGCAATCTGCTGAATGGGCAAATAGTGTGGATGTAAAAGAATCTGACGCCAATCTTTTTCCCAACAAGAGGTAGCAAAAGTAACAGTTGGCTTTTTCACGCCATAGAAGGGTACCCCTCAAGGGAACTTCTGTCAATTTTTGCTTTTTGTTGCTTATTCCGGCAAAATGAGACTCAAATTGCCGGAACAAAGAGCAAAATTGGACTCACCATGACTAGTACAACAACTACAACCCCCATGATGGCTCAGTGGGAGCAATGCAAAAAAGAAGCCAAAGATGCTCTCCTTTTCTTTCGATTAGGTGATTTCTATGAAGCTTTTTGTAA
>DATECD010000145.1:0-10519 GCA_035287065.1 Chlamydiales bacterium
AAAATCCAAAGTCCATAATGGTCAAATTTCCAATGGCCTATGGCCTAAAAAAGAACTTCCGCAGGGCCCCCAAACCAATGATGTCATCGACGTCGTCGTAGCGGACGTAGCCGACGTGCAAGCCAGCCGGGGTAAAGCCCCCAACAGCCAATCGAACGTTTTCCCCTACTTCTTTACAATAAGTGCTGGTCCAAGGATCGTTACTAAAACAGCGCGTTCCTGTTCGCCTTTGTTCCCAAAGGATTCCTAAAGCAGCTTCATAGACTCCAGGCACTTCATAGCCTTCAGGCAATAACCTCTGCTGGTCATCGAATCGACGATTTCTACTTCCAGGAATTACATCGCGATACATGGCACCCCAACAAAAGTTTTCCGTAGTACCTATATCTTGAGGAATTTGATCCCATAGGTATCTATAGCCTGGTCCTTGAGTCCTTTTATCCAATTGATCAAGGGTCCCTAAATTGAGATCGACCGGGGGAGCGTTATCATCTAAACTCACCTGCGGGAACATAGGGAAAACGATGTGAGTGTCTCTTCTTGTCCTGTCAAGTGTAAAAGGACATGGCTCATTCAGCCATGTTTCTAACTCTTCAGGTAGAGGAGGAAGGTTCTGACCATTGATCCACATATCTTTAGTTAAAACCGTTAGTCTATCTGCTTGGAAATGAAATTCTCTTTCTAATTCTACGTTCCCGATTTGGTGAGCAAAATTAGCTGCCTGCAAGCAACGCTCTTTTCTCATTGCGGGGTCTTGAGTCAAAGAGATGAGTTGCAGGTGAGCATCAAATCGGTACGGATCGATAGTTAGGATCTGGTTATAAATGGCGATTTGATCCTCGGCATTTGTTATCTTTTGCGCGCGATCCATCACTTCAGTGACCATTTCTGGAAACTGCAATTGAAGAAACGCTATCGCCGTATTTACATCCACTAGGCTGTATTTTATGGATTTTAAGGTTTCGATTGCTTCTGCTATCCTACCTTCCTTCAGTTGATATTGACTTAAGTAGAGCAGGCTTAATGTGGCCTTATCTTCCTCTCCAAGTTGGTCATAAATTTGGGGAATGGCTGCATAATCATCTGAACGTTCAGTATATCGGAAAGCCTCCCCATAAACTTCAAGAGCTTCTTGAAAATCACCTTTCTCAACATATTTTCTGGCCAATGAAATACGATGACTAGCCAACCTTTCATTGCGCTCTTCGAAAAAAGAAAAGGTGGGAATGTGAGCTTCTTGGTGCCATTCCTCAATAATATCGCAAATAGCAGAAACAGGTGCAGATATAAAAGGGATCCCGGCATTACACGTGGCACAGGTAACGGGTAGCCCTTGTTGTTGCCTTTGCGCTTCCCAGCGTAGCAGTGCGACTCGTTCAAAAATATGCCCACAACTTGTTACAACAGGCTCTTTAGGCACTTCGCATGTAATGGGACATATGATTTTTTCATCATTTGGATAAGGGATCATTACTTTAAGTTCTTGGATAGCTTGCTGAATGCGGGTAGTACATGAATCTATACAACTTAGAAGAGATAAATTTTCAGAAGCTGAAGAGACACAACAATCCGATTCTAACCTCTTTACACTCATTGACGACATACAATCATACTCACGTTTTGATATTTATAACTTTAGCTCAAACTTCCGCAGGGCTCCCAAACCAAGGCAATCGACGCCGCGGTCGAAGTCGTAGTAGGCGCCGGCGATTAAGCCAAGCAGGGGGTGAAAGCACCCAACAGTCAATCGACTGCCCTTTACTTCTTCTCTACAATGAGTGCGGGTCCCAGGATCGTTACTAAAACAGAGCGTTCTTGTTCGCCTTTGTTCCCAAAGTATTCCTAAAGCAGCTTCACAAACTCCAGGCACTTCGTAACGTTCAGGCAATAACCTCTGCTGGTCATCGAATCGACGATTTCTACTTCCAGGAATTACATCGCGATACATGGCACCCCAACAAAAGTTTTCCGTAGTACCTGTATCTTGAGGAATGTGTTCCCATAGGTATCTGAAGCCTGGTCCTTGAGTCCTTTTATCCAATTGATCAAGAGTTCCTAAGTTGAGAGAAACAGGGGGGGCGTTATCATCTAGACTTACCTGTGGAAAGATAGGGAACACGATGTGCGTTTCTCCTCTTATCCTGCCAGGTGTAAAAGGACATGGCTCATTCAGCCATGTTTCTAAGTCAGCAGGTCTGGGAGGAAGGTTCTGACCATTGACCCACATATCTTTAGTTAAAACCGTTAGATTGGGTCTTTCTGCCTCGCAAAGAAATTCTGTTTCTAATTCTAACTTTCCAACTTGACAAGCATTGGCAGCTGCTTGCAAGCAAAGTTCTTTTCTCTTCACGGGATCATAGGTCATAGCGATCAATTGTCGATGCGCATCAAATCGGTGCGGGTTTATCGCGATGATCTGATTGTAGATAGCGATTTGGCCTGCAACATTTGCTTTTGTTTGTGCGTACGCCATGACCTCATCCAATATTTCTGGAGAATGTGACAAAAGTAACTTGAGAATCACAATGAGTGCATTTAGATCAATTGCGTCAGATTCTATGCTTTCTACAGTTCGAATTGCTTCCTCTACTTTACCTTCCCGAAGTTGATATTGACTTAAGTAGAGCCGGCTTAATGTGGCCCTGTCAGGGGCTCCTAACTGGTCATAAATTTGGGGAATTGCTGCATATGCATTTGAACGTTCGGTATACTGAAAGGCCCTTCGATATGCATGCAGAGCGTATGGAAACCTTCCTTCCTCAATATACTCGTTAGCAAGTGAAATATTTTCGTTAGCAAACTCTTCATTTTGCTCTTTAAAATGGGAAAGTGTAGGAACTTTCTCTTCATTGCGCCATTCTTCGATAAGATTGCGGATGAAGGGAACAGGTTGAGAGATTGTTGTGATCGCAGTACCGCACTTGGCACAGATAGCATTTTGCCTTATTTGACACCATCGCGGACGCAATAGCTGAAGATCACAAATATGCCCGCAATTGGTTACGACCGGGTCTTTGGGTACTTTACCTGTAATGCAGCATGTGATTTTACTATCGTTTCGATGAGGGATTGTTCGCTTCACTTCTTCTAAAACTTGCTGAATGCGCGCAGCACATGAATCTATGCAGCTCTGAGGGGAGCTCACGCCTTGAGAGCATACATATTCAGAAGATCCATAGGAACAATTTGAAGCCGAGACAAACGACATAAAAACCACATTTAAATTATATTAAACATAATAAAACATATATTATAAAAAAATCAATCTAAAACAATGCTTTTACGGAAGTATAATGGTAGATATTGACCCCCTTACCCTAGTAGATCAGACTTTTCTTAGGCGTTTTGGGGAAGTTGGTAAGGATAAGTTACTTAGGTATTTAAAGATATTCCTAGGTTACTGGTCCAATAGGAATATAGCCTCTAAGGCACCCGAAGGGCGGGAGAAGCGCCCGGGAACCCGGGCGCGCGCGCGCACGTAGGGGGCTTTAAAAAAAAGACTTCATAGCTCATTTAGCGAGTTGAAACGACCTGCTAAAGGGGGGCTATGAAGTCAGAAATACAGGTAGATTTAAGGACACAATACTGCACAATGCTTTTTAAAAGAAGTGACCAAGAACAGATCCTAATTCGTCAGCGGATGATCCGTTATGCCCAGATCCACGGTATCAAACCGGCTGCAAGGCATTATGGGTGTAGCAAAAATACTGTGAAAACGTGGCTTAGACGATTCGAAAAAGGAGGAACCAAAGAGCTGAAGAATCAGAGCAGAGCACCCCATTATTGTCCTCATAAAACCTCCAAAGAAGTCGAAGAACAGGTCATTGCTAAAAGGCAATAGAGCCGTTGTTACGGTCCCAGAAGTCTAAAGTTTTACTACCCCTCTCTCAAGCTCTCTGAGGGAGCAATTTATCGGATTCTAAAGGAAAACGGCCTATTGCGTAGGAACCGAAAAAAATATCAGCGAAAAAACGACCTGCGAGCGGTGAAGGCACAATACAAAAGTCTGACTCATCATCAGGAAGATGTAAAACATCTCTATGACATTCCCGAGTATTGGACTCAGATGCAAACCTTCAAATTACCTAAGTATGAATATACTATTCGGGACACCAAAAGCGGATTTACCATCGTGGCTTTCGCTGATGAATACAGTGAGCAATACTCAACAATGCTAACGGAAACATATCTAAGGCATCTAAAAACCTTTGGAATTGATCTTAGCGAAGTGACAGTCCAAACAGACAATGGAAGCGAATTTGGAGCCAAAAAACGAGATATCAAAGTGCCGGGATTTGTCAATACGATCGCGATTGAGTATGGGGCACAACATCAATACATCCCTCCAGGCTGTTCTAATGCAAATGGCGATGTTGAAAGCTTTCATGCTACTATAGAACGAGAGTTCTTTGAACTAGAGACATTTGGATCGAGAAAAGAGTTTTTTCAAAAGGCTCAGGTTTACCAAGGTTTTTATAACTTTGTTCGGGTTAATTTTTCGAAGGGAGGAAGATCCCCTATTCAACTCTTCCTGGAAGATCGACCGGGTATCTCTCCAAAAGTGATAAACTTCCCGGTTTATGATCTTGACGCCTTGTTTAGGCAGAAAATGGAACTACCAACAATTAAAGGCAGGGGTCAATATGTACATAAATTGCCCGAAACAATGCTTTTACAACAATGGTAAAGAAATAATTTTAGTATTAAAATTTACATTTATTTGCTATAATTAATGTTTATTATTAAATAAAATTAAAGGTATACAATGAACGCATTAAGGTTAGACCATCCCGTATTTCCAGAACAAACAATTCCCGCTTGCGAACTCACTCTAAGCGAAGTTTTAGGAGAAAAAATGATCTTTGCATTTGTCTCAACAGATGCAGAAATGTTCAAGGTCTACACAACATTATTTCTCGATCGCGTGGCGAATAATCAAGAAAGTCGATTCGTGTGCGTACGTCCTCCACATTTTAAGCCTGAATATGTCGAATGGATGTCTGCTGAACGGACAGAAGCGCCTCTTGACCCAAAACAACGAGTTGTTTGCATCTATCCCCCTAAAAAGGAAGAGGCATCCCCACAAAACGCATCGGGAAGAGAGCCATACAGCATGGAGTCTTCACTAGCGTGTGTTAACTCTGAAAACCCACGCAGTAGAAGCGACTCTCTAGGCATGGGATTGTACACCATCTCCGAGGCAGAAGATACGTTGAATAATGACTGTGTACTCCACACAACTAGAATGGGTTTCGATCGAATCACATACAGAGTAACGATGACCCCTAAAAATGGATGTTCTCTATTCTCAAGCGCAGCAACTTTAGATGTTTTACATGTACTGGGAAGAAAAAAATATGACGCGATGGGAGAGCAAATCTTCCCTCCGGAGCCACCTCCTGCAGATGCAGAAGAAGCCACGTGGCGCGCATTGACTAACAGGATGATGTCGCCTACAAATCGTAGAGCAAGTTCTGATTGTACAATCAGCTAACGCAATCTAAGTTGAAGAGTCAAAAGATGAGACCTCTTGCATAACCCCCTTACGCGCGCGTAAGGGGGTTATGCAAGAGGTCTCATCTTTTTAATGCTTAAGTCACCAGGAGCAACTAGGCCAGCAATTGCGTAAATTGATCGATGTTGGTAGCATGCAAGGAAATTTTTTAGACCTTGGGTATCTGATGAATTTTTCGCCATATTTTCTTTATTATACAATCAATAGAACAGGGAAAATATTATTAAGTATTTGCCTATGTCTGATCGGAATACATGCATTCGCATATGAAGTAAAACAAACTAATGGATATGAGAAAAAACAAAAAAATGCATCTAAAGAACCTTATGAGGTTGAGCAGATCATCATCACAGAAGCGAGATTTAGTTATTTTTACCCAAGTTCCCATCTCTTCAGAGAAATTTATGGGAATGGGGGGATCAATTATGAACTATTTATCGCAGCGCGTGTGTGGAAAGGACTCAACGTCTGGGTAGCAGCCGATTATTTTGATGAAACAGGCCGTTCTTTAGGAGCCAAACAAAGCACTCATATTCAAATAATTCCCTCCACTTTAGGGCTGCAATACATCTATCCGATTTATTTCTTTCGCCTTCATGGTGGGGTAGGAATGAAGTACTTTTATGCACACACAACCAATCATTCATCCTATGTCGATCATGAAATCAATCAAAATGGCCCGGGGTTTATAGCTGAAATCGGTGGAATGTTTTGCTATGAACATTTTCTCGTAGATCTTTTCACAAATTATTCCAACAAAAACTTTCCTAGCGGCAGTACCAATAAAAGCGGGGTAGAAACAAATAGCTTACAAGTTGGTGGATGGAATTTTGGAGGCGGCGTCGGTTATGAATTTTAAAGGAATGTCTATGAAATCTTTGCGTGTTTTGTTTTTTACGACATCTGCAATATCAGCAACTTTTTTGTCTCAAATCGAAGGAACAACTACTTATACTGTCTATGTTAGCAATACACATACCAATGATATCACCTATTTCCCGTCCAATGATGTCACAGATCTCAATCTTATTACCTCTCTACCCTTAAATAGTCCCTTTTGCATGGCTATTGCACCCAGAGGAGACATCGCTTATCTCGCAAATGAAAGTAACAACAATGTGATTAAATTCTTTCTTGACAACCCTTCTGACTATGAAATTATCACGGGTTCTTTCAGCAGCCCCACTGGAATTGCTATTACGCCAGACGGAACAACTGCATATGTAACAAATCCAGCAAATGGAACAATTACTAGTTTTCCTCTTTCTAATCCGTCCGATCAAACGGTGATTTCTGGCCTCATCAATCCCGCAGGGATCACAATTAGCCCTAATGGACAAACTGCATATGTTGCAAACGGCACTGGGGATAACATTATCTCCTTCCCACTTGCAAATCCTAGCGACCAGTCTGTCGTCCCTGTTACCTTTCCTTCGGGATTCGGCACAGAAGGTCCAGCGGGAATTTTGATCTCTCCCGATGGCTCTACTCTATTTGTCAGTCCCAATAGTTGCGATGCTACTGTTTTTATCTACTTTCCCATTGCAAACCCTTCTGATGTAACCACAATCACTCCGTCCCCTTATCACCCCGCTGGTTTTTTTGGCTTATCTCCTGATGGTCAAACTGTCTATTTGGGGATCGGCTCAGGATTATGCGTTGTAGGAGAAGATATCATTCGCTTCCCTTTGAATGACCCAACTCTCATCGAAGCAATTTCCGGCTTCAGCGCACCAACAGGCATTGTGACAAGTCCATCTGCACTGCCTCCACAGAATTTGTCTGGCAAGCAAAAACGAAATCGCTTCGCTTTCGAATCGGAACTCTACAACGTTCTTAAGTGGACAGATAGTTTTGGTATTGCGACAGCCGCCTATAATGTCTATCGCGATGGTACGCTGATTGCAACAGTACCTATTACCGCCTCTCTTAGAGTAGAAGACCATAATCGAATTCCTGATGTCTCTTATCAATACAAGGTCGTGAGCGTAAATATCCAAGGCATAGAAGGGGCTTTTGAGACAATTACAATTCCGTGATTCAATTGAAGATCACTTAAGCCAAATCGGGTGCGTCATAAAAAAGCTTTTTCGCATTTTCTGAAGTAGCAAAAGCTACTTTTTCTAAAGAAATGCCTTTAAGTTCTGCAATACGCATTGCTGTTTCTGGGAGAAAGGAGGGTTCATTTGGTTTTCCTCGATGACTTTGAGGCGCTAAAAAAGGCGTGTCTGTCTCAATAAGGAGATGCGATAAAGGGACCTTTTTTGCAACTTCCTGTAGTTCAAGACTTTTCTTAAACGTAACAATTCCACTTAAAGAGAGGTACCATCCCCGTTTGAGCACCTCTTCTGCCTCTTTCATTGATCCTGTGAAACAATGGAGAATGGCTCTTCCCTTATATTCAGCATCGACAATGGAAAAAAGATCGGCAAATGCTTCTCGGCAATGGAAAATCACAGGAAGAGAACACTCCATAGCAAGATGGAGGTAGCGAATGAGGAAACTTTTTTGCAAATCTTTCGGCAGCTCTTTGTAATAGTAATCGAGCCCCGTTTCTCCAATTGCAACAAGCTTTTTTGAGCGCGCTGCATCCGCAAAAAGGGAAAACTCTTTTTCTCCCAATGCCTCCACATCATGCGGAGTTGTAGCTCCTGCATTGCAGATTGCAGGATCTAAAGCTGCCCAACGCAACCCCTCGCGCAACGTTGCCTCATCTGTGCAAATGTTGAGAATATGAGAAATAGAGGCCTTTTTTGCCCGCTCCAAAATAGCTGGCAACTGAGGAAGAACCAATGGATCAGTCAAGTGCGCGTGAGAATCAATAAAGCGCATAGACACCCGAGTATAGGCGGAATTGTTAAATTAATAAATAGCGCTTCTTGCGGAAAATCAGTCCCATTCGTTACTTTTACAGTCTCAATGGAACTATTTGCCGCAGCTCAAAATCCATTTCTTTCCTCTTATTTTCAATCTGATTTCTTAGGAAAAGCGATTTTCCTTGGCCTTTTTTTACTCTCCCTTTTCACATGGGCAATTGTGCTCCATAAGCTTTGGCTTATTTTTAAAATCAGGCGGTTGTCCATAGAATTGAAGCAAGCATTTTCTGAAAAAGATCCTCTGGGATTGCAGTGGAATCGGAAGATCAAAGCAGTCCCGCATCCCTTCTTTGAAATCTATAAATCGATGAAGCAAGCAACTCTAAAAATCTTAATGCTTTCTCCTCTATCAGAAGAAGATTTGGAATGGATCCAAGAAGAGATCTACGCAACTCTTGAAAAACAAAATCAGAAGATAGAAAAAAACCTCTTTATTCTCTCTACCATCACCACTTTAGCGCCGTTTTTGGGTCTTTTAGGAACCGTGTGGGGCATCCTCCTCACTTTTTCCCAATTGCAAGATAGAACTGGTGCAATGCACCAAAATAACTCCATGCTTTCAGGTCTTGCTTTAGCTCTTACAACAACCGTACTTGGCCTTATTGTTGCAATCCCTGCTCTTGTCGGATACAACTATCTCAAACATGCAAGTCAAGAGTATCGAAAGCAAATGGAAAGCTTTGCCCACCAACTTATGATTGCCTTAAGAATCTATCGGAAAAAAGATCATGCGAAGACGCCGTCTCTTCAGTCCTTCTGAAGAAGGTCCCACTGAACCTTTGATCAACTTAACCCCCCTCATCGATGTGGTCTTTGTAGTCCTTATCTCCTTTATCCTCATCGCCCCTTTTCTTAAAATTGACTCCATCATACTTGCGCCCGGCATCAAAGAACATGCGTCTGCATCAACTCCACCAACACTTACAATTGCCATTCACGCAGACGATAGTCTTTGGGTCAATCATCAGCAGATTTCTTTCTCCGATCTGGAACCGATTCTTCGCAAATTAAAAAAAGAATCCCCTTCGAGTACGCCTCAGCTCATCCCTGATGCTCGCTCCCATTTTGCAAACTATCAACGCGTCAAAAACACACTGGAAAATGTTGGCTTTACAGAAATGCAAATCCTTCTTAAAGAACCAGACTGAAAACCGCCCCGTTTTAGTTATCTGGGTGGCAGTCCTCTTTATTCATCTCATCATGATCGCATTTCTTGTTTTCTCTTCTTCCCCTTTTTCCCTAACAAAACAACCAATTGCTGTGCGAACCCAGCTGCACCCTAAAAAAACGTCAACCAATACAAAATCTTTAGATCCAAATAAAGAACAAAAACATCTTGAGCCATCGACTGTCAAAACAAAAAAACCGACAACTGACACTGTAGAAAAATCACAGCAGAAAAAAGCATCTTCTAAACAACCCTCTCAACCCGTTGTGAAAAAAAAGAGCATAAGTAAAGAAGAAAATTCCGCTATCGCTCCCGAACTTTTGGAAAAGCTTGCGAAAAGTGTTGATCAAGTGCTCGATTCTGCACCAGAAGAGATGAAAAGCGCCTCTCTTTTTATTCCAGCTATCCTTACTTCTACCAACCACACTTCCTTAACGGCTCCTTATGCAGATGCTGTGATGCAATTTCTCAAAGAAAATCTCCAACTTCCAGAATTTGGGGAAGTCGTCATCAACCTCGAGATCGAGTCTTCTGGACACATTGCAAAGATAGAGATCTTACAAACAGGAAGCCTAAAAAATAGCGATTTTCTAAAAAAGCGATTGCCTGAACTCTCCTTCCCATGTTTTAATGAGTTTGCCCTTTCTGAAACCAAACTACAATTTACTATTGCGTTCCGAAATGCTGAAAATCATCGCTCTTAGTCTCTTTCCCTTCTTACTTTTTGGAGACATCTTTGAAGTGGTGCTCTCCACACAAGAAAATGTAAAGCCGCTTTACATTTGTGCAGCTCATTCTGAAGAGAAAAAAGAGTACTTAGATCGCCTCCGCTCTGTCTTAACCTTCGATATCAATTGCGGTGGCGCAATTGAAGTTGCCCCTTTCACTTTAGACCAAGAGCTTTCTCTTTTCCCTTTTCAAAAAGAGCATTGGGACTCTTTTTGCTATGTGCTTTCTATG
>DATECD010000146.1:0-3658 GCA_035287065.1 Chlamydiales bacterium
CAATGATATCAACGCCTGCTTTGGCTTGCACAAGTGCCATGCGGATGAGGCACTCGACGGTCTCATCGTTTAAGATCGTGCCGCTTTGATTAACAAGGCCATCATGTCCGTGGGAAGTGTAAGGGTCGAGTGCGACATCGGCGATGATGCAAAGAGTGGGGAGATGGGTTTTAAATGCTCGGATCGCTTGGGGAAGAAGTCCCTCTTCATTCCAAGCTTCATCTGCAAGAGAAGACCTTAACGAAGGTTTTAAAACGGGGAAAAGGGCGATTGCTTGAATGCCTTGGGCGTGAAGAGCGCTTGCTTCTTCAAGAGCATAATCAAGGGTCAACCGCTCAATACCGGGAAGAGAAGCGATAGGCACTTTTTGCTTGTGCCCATCAATTAAAAAAAGGGGAGCGATGAGATCGCTTGCGTGGAGATGGGTTTCTCGAACAAGAGTTCGAATGGCTTCACTTTTCCGATTTCTCCTGAGGCGGATGGGAAGAGAAAGGGGGCGCTCCAAAAGTACTTGATCCATCATTTCCAAATATGGCACCCTAGTTCAGTAGATGTTAGAAGAAGAATTTACAGAAAGTCAGATTAAGATTCTTGAATCTTTTGTTTCGAGCACGTCGGGAAATGTCTTTGTCTTGAAGAATTTACCAGAGGTGATCAAAGGGGCCCTTTTTTCTCGATACTCACGCTCCACATTGGGACTAAGAGCGCTCCTTTTGAAAGAATTTATTTTGAATGAGGAGACAGCTTTTGCAGCGATTGCCGGAGCAACAAGTGGTGCTGACGTCGATGCTCAAGGGGTAGCGATCCAAAAAGCGCAGAGCTTTTACGATCGGATTCTCGATGGGTATGGAGATGATTCCATTGGAGAATTGGGTGGAGCCCACTTAGCGGTAGAAAATGTATCAATGCTCGCTGCGAAAGAGGTTGAAGATTGCCGAATTGGGGGATCGCCCCTAGAAAAATCGACCCGTTACATCTATTTTGATCAGAAAATCCATGGACAATATCAGTTTTATAGAGAACCTGTCCTCCTCACTTCTGCTTACAAAGATCTTTTTCTCGAAACTTGCAATTTTCTTTTTGATACATACAGCAAGTTGATTCCCCCATTGACTGTGCAAATTGAAAAAAATTTCCCAAAAGACCCTGCGATTTCAAAAGGGGCTTATACGGCTGCTTTGCGAGCAAAAGTGCTCGATTGCCTGCGCGGGCTTCTTCCTGCTGGGGCGCTGACAAATTTCGGCGTATATGGCAATGGCCGTTTTTTTGAGATGCTGCTCCAAAAGCTCAATTGTCACAATCTGACTGAGATGCAGGATTTAGGGAAAAGTGGTTTTCAGGAACTTTCTAAGGTAATTCCCTCTTTTGTGAGAAGAGCGCATTCTGAACATAAACACTATCAATCCTTTGCTAGATTTTCTGGGGGAATGGAGAGTCAGATTCGGGAATTTGCTCAAAAACACGCGATGGAAGTGCCCTCCATGAAAGAGCCGGGAGTCCGTCTTGTCGGTGTTGATCCAGATGCTGTATACAAAGTAGCAGGGGCTTTACTTTTTGAAGCGACGCAAGGAAGCTTAAGGGAACTGCAAGCCTTTTGCAAAACATTACCTGAAGAAGAAATTGCGCTTCTTTTTGAAGCAGCCTCTTCTTGTAGAGAAAATAGACGCCACAAATCGCCTCGCGCTCTTGAACATGCAAACTTTACTTTTGAACTTCTTTGCGATTTTGGAAGCTACCGCGACCTACAAAGACACAGAATATTGACTCAAGAAAAGCAATTTCTCACTTGCAACTACGGCTACTTTTTGCCAGATGAGCTTAAAGGGACAGAGATGGAAGAAGAGTACATCCACGCAATGGAGAAAGGGAAGCTTGCCTACGATGCAATTGCCACCGAATTGCCAGAAGAAGCGCAATATGTAGTTCCCATGGCATACAATGTTCACTGGTATTTCCATGTGAACTTGCGAGCCCTGCAGTGGCTAACAGAGTTGCGCTCTCAAGCGGCAGGCCACATAACATATCGACGAGTGGCACAAGAGTTAGCTAAAGCTGTGATGACAGAAGTGCCTCTTTTTGAGCGATTTTTCAAATTCGTCGATTTTGATGGGTATGAGTTAGGAAGACTTGGCGCTGAGATTCGCCAAGAAGAAAAACTCACGTCCCGAGGCGAAAAAAGATGACGAGTCGCAATAAGAATCTTGTGCCGGGAAGTCTTTTCGGTGGGATGCTACTCGTCGTTGGTTGCTGTATTGGAGCTGGGATGCTTGCGCTTCCCGTATTGATCGGTCTTGCAGGTTTTTTCCCTTCTCTCCTTATGCTGATTGCCGCTTGGGCGTTTATGACCTATACCGGCTGCCTTCTGATTGAAGTAAATGGTTGGTTTGAAGGTCCTGTGAACTTGCTCTCAATGGTGAAAGAGGGTCTTGGGAAAACTGCTTACGGTATTGCTTGGGCTACCTATCTTCTCCTTTTCTATTCACTGCTCGTTGCCTATGTCTCTGCAAGTGGAGCGATTTTTTCCTCGATTTTGCAAGCCCTTTTTCATATACAAATCTCTGACCAAATGGCTTCCCTTATCTTTACTTTGCTATTGGGATGGATCATTTATCTTGGAACAGGGACAGTAGACCTAGTCAATCGATTTTTAATGATCGGCTTGATTACGGCTTATGTTGCATTAATTGCCGTTGGAATCATGAAGGTGGAGCCTCACAACCTAGCCCATATTCACTTTGGAAAACTTTTCCTCTCTTTGCCCGTTTTGGTTGTCTCATTTGGTTTTCAAAATTTAGTTCCGAGTCTCATCACCTATATGCGAGAGGATCTGCAGAGGGTAAAGCACGCTATTGTGGGGGGAAGTTTCATTGTACTCATTATCTACCTTCTCTGGTGCTTAGTGATTTTGGGTGTTGTCCCTCCTGAGCAATTAGCCGATTATTACAATCAGGGGAAAGAGGCAACCTCTGCTCTTACATCAACAACTTCCCCTTTCTTAATCAACTCGTCGCGACTTTTTGCATTCTTTGCGATCATCACCTCTTTTCTTCCGATTGGACTCACACTGGCCCATTTTCTTGCAGATGGTTTTCATGTGATTCCGACTCGTCAGAAGATGCGGTGGCTTGTCCTTTTGACAATTGTCCCCCCCCTTTTGCTAGGCCTTTTTTATCCGACATTCTTCTTTAAAGCACTAAGTTTTGCAGGAGGGATCTGCGCGATGATTCTTTTCGGTATTTTCCCTGTCGCGATGGCATGGATAGGGCGCTATAAAAAAGGGGAGACCTCCAACTATCATGTAGGAGGGGGGAAGTTTGCTCTTGTTATCGCATTTCTTTTCGCCTCTTTTGTTTTGATTTGCGAGTTAGTTCGGGTTTTTTAAAAAATGTTTCATTTAAGAGCCGATTTTAGGCCCACAGGCGATCAGCCACAAGCAATTCAAAAGTTATCGTTAGGAGTTGAGGAAGGGAAAAAAGCTCAAGTTCTTTTGGGGATCACAGGATCTGGAAAAACCTTCACAATGGCCAATGTGATCCAAAAAATAGGGAGGCCGGCACTTGTTCTTGCCCATAATAAAACTCTTGCGGCTCAGCTTTACCAAGAATTCAAAAATTTTTTTCCTAATAATGCAGTTGAGTATTTTGTCTCCTATTATGAT
>DATECD010000147.1:0-7304 GCA_035287065.1 Chlamydiales bacterium
TGATCTTTTTAGCAATCATTGCAATCCCTTGTTTTGGAGTTTTTCTCTATTGGGGAACAAGTCGTCTTGCGCGCTTTATGCCGTGGACTCTTTCCCAAGGACAAATCGCTCTTATCATCATCACAATAGGAGGAGCCCTTCTCCTGTTAGAAATCCTTGTTCATCCCTATCTCGATCGGTCGGCCTACGACAAATTTCAAAAGACCCTTCCTCTCGGTGCAACATTTTTATCACCCACTCCCCGTTGCATTGAATTGACCCGCCCCATCGCCTCTTTCCGAGACGAAAATGAGATAAGGGAAAAACTCCCTATTTTGAAAGCAAAACGCCTTCCCAACATCTATTTTTTTGTGATCGAGACGTTTCGTAAAGACTTTGTCAATTCTGAAACGGCACCCAACCTCCTTGCATTTGCTGAAAAAAACATCAATATTTCCTCCTCTTTTGCAAACGCCAACTGGACAGCTCTTTCTTGGTTTGCCCTCTTTCAATCTAGTTTCCCTTATGATTGGACTGCCATCCGCGACCATTGGACAGGGGGGAGCATCCCCTTGCAGTTACTTAAGAAAATGGGATATCAAATCCACACCTATTCTGCAGCAGACCTCCACTACTTCAACTTAGATCAGGTGATCTTTGGCAAAAATAGGGAGCTTGCCGATTCCATTGAAGATTATTCAACGGATCGGACATTAGAGCCCTGTGATCGAGACGCCCGTTGCATCTCCTCTTTTGCAAAAAAGCTAGCAAAGAAAGAGGGAAAAACAGGCAATGTCTATCTTTTCTTTTTTGACGGCACTCACTCTGAATATAGTTTCCCAAAAGATTTCCCCCTTCGATTTACACCCATCGTAAAACAGATCGACTATCTCACTGTGAATGCCAAAGAGATTGAGCCGATAAAAAATCGCTACCGCAATGCAATTGCCCATATTGACACCCTCCTTGGCAACTTTTTTCATCTTCTCAAATGTGAGGGAGTCTATGACGATGCTGTGATTGCCATTACAGGCGACCACGGGGAAGAATTTTACGAAGAGGGAGCCCTTTTTCATGGAACGCACCTCAATCGCTACCAACTCGAAGTTCCTATCATCTGTAAATTCGGCAAGTTACGCCCCACAATTTCTGAGGCCACTCACATCGATCTTTTCCCCTCTATCTTGCATCACATCAGCAAAGTAGACTCTTTTGATTCCCTCTTTGATGGGAGATCCCTATTGAGTAGTAAAAAACGCTCCCCCTATCGAATCGCTGTCTTGCAAAATGGCCCCGATACTCCATTCGAATTTGCAATTGAGAAAAAAAACGGACACCTCCAATTGCGTTTTCTCGATCCAAAAAATATCTATCAACAGACCAAACTCGAAGTGATTTCCTTGCAAGTCGATGGAAAAATCCCTGAGTGCTCTTTAGAAGAAACGCTTGAAACTACTTTCCCAAATGCCCTCAATCTCCTCTTCCGCGAATAAAAAATATTAGGATTGCACCACAGAGATAGAAACCACAGAGAACTTACTTTTTCATCTCTGTGGTTTCTATCTCTGTGGTCTTATATAAATTTCCGTGATTAGAGTGACGCGCACCAAAGGAGATCTTTGGCAAAGAGCCGGTTGATTTTATCTGGGAAAAAAGGAGACACAGGGATAAAGGGGGCAATTTTCCCCTGTAGAGGGACAATTTGAATCGATGAAAACTGCTCATGAAGGAACTCTCTTAATTTCTCATATGAGAAGATATGGAGG
Source organism: Chlamydiales bacterium (assembly GCA_035287065.1). GTDB lineage: Bacteria > Chlamydiota > Chlamydiia > Chlamydiales > SM23-39 > JAGWKO01. The sequence goes on from DATECD010000147.1 coordinate 1,746, forward strand.
TGCGTTGGATCGGAGTCAAACTCATTTCCAAAGAGAAACTTCCACCGATTGCGCATCCGGAATGCATTGGGAACAGATCCAATAAAACATCCTCCCTCTTTCAAAACGCCTTTAATTTTTTGAAGAACTAATGAAGGAAAAAAAAGGTGCTCTAAAAGCTCACAACAAACGACAACATCAAAAGAAGAATCGGAAAAAGGCCACTCGGCATTGAGATCGAGCCAATGGGTTTCAATGCCAAGTTGCTTTGAGATGAGCTGAAGGGCATTTCGGTCGATGTCGGCGCCTACAACTTCATTTCCTTCAGCAAATTCTTTGGTTAAGGTTCCATCGCGACAGCCGAGATCTAGAACTTTTTTCCCTGTTCCAATCCAACTTCGAATCCAAGGCACCCTTTTCCCTTGGCAAAAAAGGTAGTTATAACGCCCTCTTTCGCGATGGTGCCTCTCATAAATCTGACCAAGCTCTTCTTTTAACTGCACGGCCCTTCAAAACTTTAGGCGCCAGCCCGTTTTCTTGATTTCTGGACCACGCTATGACGAATCCCATACCCAAAGTAAAGAAGAAGGCCTATTGCTATCCAACCAATGAGTTGCAGCCAGGTAAATGCGGGGAGTAGACACATTTGCGCTAAGCAAGTTGCAATTCCTAAAAGAGGAATCACAGGGACAAAAGGGACTTTAAAAGGTCTTGGAAATTCAGGATGCAGTCTTCTCAGAATTAAAACCCCCAAGCACACAATCCCAAAGATAAAGAGGGTCGCAATAGAGACAAACTGCGCAAGAATCTCAACAGAGAAAATTCCGGAAACAAGCACACAGGAAAGACCTGTCACTAGCGTTCCAAAAAGTGGAGTCTGCGTCTTCGGATGAAGCTTAGAAAACGCTTTGGGCAAAAGACCATCTTTACTGATCGCAAAAAACATCCGGCTCTGCCCTAAAATCTGAACCAAAATCACCGTGGTTAAGCCTGCAATAATGGCAAATTTCACAATGAAGTTGAACCAAAACATTTTACTTCCCATCGCTGTCAAAGCAACTGACATTGGGTCAGGAACGTTAAGCATGGTGTAAGAGACCACACCGGTTAGTACAAGGCAAGTAAAGATATAGGCAATTGTACAAATGAAAAGAGAACCTAAAATTCCTTTCGGAATGCTTTTTTGCGGCTCTATCGATTCTTGGGCAAGAGTTGCCACGGTATCAAAGCCAATGTAAGCAAAGAAAACCATTCCAGAAGCTCTTAAGATTCCACTCCACCCAAACTCTCCAAAAATTCCTGTATTTTCAGGGATAAAAGGGACCCAGTTATCCGTATTGATAAAAGGGAGCCCAATAATAATAAAAAGTGCAATTGTGCAGAGCTTAATCACAACCATCACGTTATTAAAATGGGCAGCGGCTTTAATCCCCATAGAGATAAGAGCTGTTAAAAAAACAATCACTCCAATCGCAGGCAAATTCAGCATCGCACCGCTCAAGTGCCAACCGAGATCACTACTCCACGCAATCGGGGCTTTTGCAAAGATCTCTGGAGTGTGTACGGAAATATCTTTTAAAAAACTTACGCAATAGCCACCCCATCCCACAGCAACAGTTGATACAGAGATGATGCACTGCCCAATCACAGACCAACCGATAATCCAAGCAGGAAGCTCACCCAAAGCAACATAAGAATAGGAATACGATCCCCCTGCGATCGGAATCATGGAGGAGAGTTCTGCATAGCAAAGGCCAGTAAGCGTGCAAATCAGCGCTGCAAGGCAAAAAGAGATCATCACTGCGGGCCCTGCGTAAAGGGCAGCGGCTTGACCTGTGATCACAAAGATCCCCGCACCAATGATTGCCCCTATCCCAATCGATGTGAGATGTCCAGCCCGCAAGTGACGCTTTAACTTACCGCCAGATTCCTCTTCCCCTGTTTCAGAAAAGGCGCTATGAATCCCTTTCTTCTTAAATAGCTTTTTCATGTAGATAGTCCTTAACCTTCGACTAAAATCTCCAGTATGATCTAACTTCCGTTTTATGAGAAGAGAATACAGCATTATCGGCGCCTGCACTTGCTGGGGGGCTCAAATTCGAACCTGCGAGAAAGGCCCTGAAGTCCTCATCCAGTCGCAAACATTTGAGCAAATGAAGAAAGAAGGCGCTTTAATCCGCGAAATCAGCGTGCTCTATCCCGAAGAGATGGCAGCCGAGATAGACATCCCACTGCCTCAATCGCTCCCTTTAATCCATAATTTCGATGTAAGACTTGCTCAAGAAGTGCAAAAAGTTGTGAAACAAGGACTTTTTCCTATTGTATTAGGCGGAGACCACTCCATTGCAGTAGGAACCTGGAACGGCTTTGAAGGCCCCTTTGGCCTTCTTTGGATCGATGCGCACCTTGATGCGCACACGGAAAAAACAACACCCTCAGGCGCGTATCACGGCATGCCGGTTGCCTCTTTACTAGGGAGAGGGCTTCCTGAAATGGCCCATTTGCTAAAAAAAGAGCCCATTCTTTTGCCAGAAAACCTCGCTTATATTGGCGCGCGCTCTTTTGAAGAAGGAGAACTGGCCCTCCTTAAAAAATTAAATGTGAAAATCTATTATATGGATGAAGTAAAAAAACGGGGACTTAAAGCAATCCTTCCTGAGGCAATTGCATATGTGACACGCAACACTTCGCGCTATGGGATCAGCCTAGATCTCGATGTCTTTTCTCCCGAAGAGGCCCCCGGAGTCGGAAGTCCTGAAAAAGGGGGAATTTCTAAAAAAGAATTTTTACCTCTTTTACAAGAGATTGGAGAAGACCCCCGATTGATCGGTTTTGAGCTTGTTGAATTCAATCCAGAACGGGATCAAAAGCGCAAGACAGAAAAATTGGCTTTTGAAATTTTACAAAAGGTGATGCGCTAATGGTTCGAGTCATTACAGTCCAAGATCTTCGCAAATTACTTAAAAAACTGACTCTAAAAACCTTTATGCTCAAACTCATTGATCAATTGAGAAGCGATTACGCCAGATGGGGCGAATTTGAAAAAAGCCCAAGACACGCAATCTATCTTCCCGATGGGGTCATTGAACTGATGCCTATTGCTGATAAAGAGTACTACTCTTTTAAGTACGTCAATGGCCATCCCAATAACCCTGAATCTCAAAAACTTACCGTTGTCGCTATCGGCGGGCTCTCTTCTACAAAAAATGGCTATCCCCTGCTTATTTCAGAAATGACTATCCTCACTGCAATTCGGACGGCTGTAACATCTGCACTGGCCTCTCAATATCTTGCGAAAAAAGGGGCAAAAAAATTTGGGATCATCGGAACAGGTGCGCAAAGCGAATTTCAAACCCTTGCTCATTTTTTTGCTTTGGGAACAGATGAGATTTTCTATTTCGATATCGACGCTCATGCAATGGAAAAATTTGAACAAAACCTCAAACCCTATGGACTGCAGTTGCACCGCTGCAAAGATGCACAAGAAGTTGCTAAAAAAAGCGATCTGATCACAACAGCAACAGCAAAAAAAGGGCATCAAAAAATCTTACACGTTGATTGGGTACATAATGGATGTCATATCAACGGAATTGGGGGAGATGCTCCAGGGAAAACAGAACTTGAAGAAGCCCTTTTAAAAAAATGTAAAATCGTGATCGAACAGGAGATGCAGAGTCGAGTAGAAGGAGAAATTCAGCAGTTGCACGGCAATCGCATTTATGCAGAACTTTGGGAGCTTGCAGCTCTCAAAAAAAAGGGAAGAGAATCAGATGAGGAGATCACACTTTTTGATTCTGTCGGGTTTGCCCTTGAAGACTACAGCGCACTTCGCCTACTCTATAATCTCTCTATTGAACATGGAATAGGAGAGCAATTGGAGATGATCCCCCATCCCACAGATCCTAAAAATCTATATGGGGAGATTAGGTAACCACATCTTGGGAAATCACTCAGAAAAGCTTGATACATTTTGGACATTTTCCGCGCAAGAAGCAGCTGTTGCTGTTCAAGCTGATGTAAAAAATGGTCTTTGTAGTTGCGAAGCTGAGCTACGTCTGAAACGCTATGGCTACAACACCCTGAAAGGGAACTCGGAAGTCACAACTCTTTTTCTCTTCCTCAATCAATTCAATAACCCTCTCATCATCATCCTGCTTTTCTGCTCAGTAATATCGTTTTTATTGTACGACAAAACAAATGCGGCAATTATATTTTCAATTGTTCTAGCAAGTTGCGTTTTAAGTTTTTTCCAAGAAAAAAACGCTCTAAATGTCATGGATAAACTCCTGCAAATTGTCCGGACCACTTCCACAGTGATTCGCGATCAAAATCAAAAAGAAGTTCCCATCGATGAGATTGTTCCAGGGGATCTTGTAGAACTTAGCGCTGGAAGTATTGTTCCAGGAGATTGTTACATACTGGAAAGCAAGGATTTATTTGTCGATGAAGCCACTTTAACAGGAGAGAGCTTCTATGCAGAAAAAGCGCCTGGCAAAGTGGATGCAGATGTGCCGTTATCTAAAAGGACAAATGCCCTATTCATGGGAACGCATGTTGTAAGTGGGACAGCGATTGCGCTCGTTATCCAAACAGGTTTTCAGACAATTTTCGGGAAAATATCGACAAAACTGACCCAGCAAGCCCCTGAAACAGAGTTCGAAAGAGGGATTCGCCAATTTGGTTATTTGCTACTCAAAGTCACTGTCGTGCTCCTCATCGCAATTTTTGCCTTGAACGTCTATCTACAGCGCCCATTCATGGAGTCTTTGCTCTTTTCGCTAGCGCTTGCTGTTGGACTAACCCCCCAGCTACTCCCCGCCATCATCTCCATCAACCTTTCTAAAGGCGCAAAGCGGATGGCAGCTAAGAAAGTGATCGTCAAAAGATTATCATCGATTGAAGACTTTGGCAGCATGAACATCCTCTGCTGCGATAAAACAGGCACGTTAACATATGGCGATACCAGGCTGGACCGCGCTCTGAACTCATCTGGCGCGCCAAGTGACAAGGCGATGTTATTTGCAAGACTCAATGCATATTTTCAAAGCGGCTATTCCAATCCTATCGACAAAGCCATTTTAAAAGCTTCTCAAGGAGAACTAAGTGGATGGTCCAAGCTTGATGAACTCCCCTATTCTTTTGATAGGAAACGTCTTTCCCTTCTTTTAAGTGACAGATCCAACTCTTGGCTGATCACAAAAGGGGCCTTTCGCCAAGTATTACAGATTTGTACAAAAGGGGAGACGATAGATGGTAAAGAAGTAGACATCCAAATCTTATCTAAGAATCTTCAAACTACTTACGAAGAGTGCGGCAACCAAGGGTTCAAAGTGATCGGGATTGCTTACCGCAAAATGGGAACAAGCTCCACGATCAATCTGGCAGATGAAGAGCAAATGACTTTTTTAGGTTTTTTGCTCTTCAGTGACGCGCCAAAAGAGTTCTCTGATCGCGCCTGTTGTCAACTGTTTTTATGACATAGATTTTTTTATTTTCATTGGTTCGACATCTGCTCTTTCCTTTATAACATAGGTTCTAAAACAAACTTTCCTACTCAAAAGCCCAGTTTGGGTTTAGTGA
>DATECD010000148.1:0-2008 GCA_035287065.1 Chlamydiales bacterium
CGAAAAATTGCAGACACTGTCTGCACAAATTAGCTGGTCCCATAATGTTGCCATCCTGTCTAAGTGCAAAGACCCTCTTGAAAAAGAATTTTATATGAAGATGTCTAAGAGAAATGGATGGACCTATAGGGTTCTCATACATCACATAGAACTTGGTACGTACGAAAATACCCTCCTCTCTCAGTCGAATTTCAAAAAAAATCTACCAATCAACCTTCATCCGGAAGCAGCCTTAGCCGTTAAGGATGAGTATGCGTTGGGTTTTCTAGGGCTTGGCAATGAGCACAGCGAACAAGAGTTTGAAAGAGCGATCGTCAAGAATATCGAGGCTTTTCTTAGGGAAGTCGGCACCGCGATCGCTTTTCTTGGGTCTCAATATCGCATCGAACTCGAGGGACAGGAGTTCTTTATTGATTTACTCTTTTACCATCGACGCCTTAAATCCCTCATAGCCGTCGAGCTGAAAGTTTCCGAGTTCATTCCAGAGTACATAGGGAAGATGCAATTCTATCTCTCTGTGCTGGACGATACGGTTCGCTTCAGGGGAGAAAACCCATCGATAGGGATCATACTATGCAAAAGCAAGAAAAGGACCGTGGTTGAGTACGCTCTAAAGGACGCAAACAAGCCGATTAATGTTTCCTCCTATCACATGATGAAGAAACTCCCAAAAGAACTCAAAGGTGAGCTTCCATCGCCGGAACAGATAGCGATCCTTTTGGATAGCATCGAATAAAGGTCGATTATTGCTTAATTTCGTCGACAAAGCGTGTGGTTTGCGCTATTTTGATCTTGTGCGATTGTTGAGGTGAAGGGATGCTTGGGTTGCAGATTAAGTTAGAAGAGATTGAGGAAGTTGTGGTCTTGAGGATCGAAGGGAGGCTTGATCTTGCAAATGCTCCCCTTTTAGAGCGAAAGATCGATACCTTGATCGGAGAAAAACGGCTGAAACTCGCTCTTGATTTCTCAGGCGTTGATTATTTAAGTAGCGCGGGGATGCGCGTTTTACTTTCGAAGACAAAACAGTTGCAGAGTAAAGGCGGCGCCTTAGTCCTCTTCTCAATTGGTTCTGAAGTAGAAGAGATTTTGAAAATAGCTGGATTTGATCGGATCTTAGCGGTCTATCCGACAGAAAAAGAAGCCCTACAGACCCTCCATTAAACGTGAAATCACTCTGCACCCCACCCCGTTTTTCCTTAAATCCCCATCTTTCTCCCATTCAGAAAAAAAAGGGGAAAAAGAAGGTCTTAATTATCGGCGGTCCCACAGCAACTGGCAAAAGTGACTTAGCCTTTTCTCTTGCACAACTTCTCGGTGGGGAAATTGTCTCTGCAGACTCTGCCCAAGTCTACCGCGGTATGGATATCGGTACGGCAAAGCCTTCTGTAGAAGAACAAGGGCTCATCACTCACCATCTCATCAACCTGTGCGATCTTTCTACTTCCTACAATGTCGCTCAATTTTATGACGATGCGAGAAGCTCACTTCGTCAAATTGCTACGCGCGACAATGTTCCCATTGTTGTAGGCGGGTCAGGTTTTTATCTCCACGCTCTTCTCTACGGTCCTCCATTAGGGCCCCCATCTAAGCCAGAGGTTAGAGAGCAGTTAGAGCAGCAAATAAGGGAGCTTGGCGCAGAAGTGCTCTATGAGAGGCTTCAGATGCTCGATTCTGTGTATGCAGCAACAATCTCTGAATTTGACCGGCACAAGATCATTCGCGCTTTAGAGATCATGGCTATTTCAGAAAAAAAAGTGAGCGATTTCCCAAAGCCCACTTGTTTAAAAGAAGAGGATTACGATTTTCGTTGCTGGTTTACTTATTATCCAAAAGAAATTCTCTATCCTCGAATCGAAAAACGGTGCGATGAGATGATTGAAAAAGGGTTTTTAGAAGAGGTTCGCCAGCTAGAAAAAGTGGGGATTCGAAAAAATTCAGCAGCATCACAAGCAATCGGCTACAGGCAAGCGCTTGAGTATTTGGAAGGCGGACAGACAAAAGAAGATTT
>DATECD010000149.1:0-2564 GCA_035287065.1 Chlamydiales bacterium
GATGCCGTTGCAGCTTATCTCTGTGACAAACGATCAAGCGTTCACAAAGGCCCCTCCACGCTTTACTGAAGCCTCTTTGGTCAAAGAGCTAGAACGCCTAGGAATCGGCCGCCCCTCTACTTATGCGGCGATCATGAATAAGATCCAAAGCCGTGACTACACAACCAAGGAAAACCAAGCTTTAAAACCGACAGAACTTGGCAAAGTGATTGCGCAGATGTTGGAAGCCAATTTTCCCCCCATCATGGACGTCACATTTACAGCTCAAATGGAAGATCAACTTGAGCAAGTTGCAGAGCACAACAAGAACTGGAAAGAACTCATCCGAGACTTTTGGCACGATTTCATTCCCCTTGTTGAAAAAGCGGAAAAAGAGGCCCTTGTTCCAAAATTGCAAACAGATATCGACTGCCCCAAATGTGGGAAAAAATTGCAAAAAGTATGGTCGCGCAACAAGTATTTTTACGGTTGTTCTAACTATCCAGAATGTGACTTCACAAGTTCTCTTGAAGCGCTCACCTTCAATAAAGAGGACTACGATCCCAATTTCAATTGGGAACAACCTTGCCCACAGTGCGGAGCCTCTATGACTCTTCGACACGGCCGCTTTGGCCCTTTTCTCGGTTGCTCTCGCTATCCCGAGTGCAAAGGCATTGTGAACATACAAAAAAAAGAAGATCTTATTGCTCTTCCAAGCCACATGCCAAAATGCCCAGCCACCGGCTGTGATGGCACTCTTACATTGCGCAAGTCGCGCTTTGGCAAGCCCTTTTTCTCATGCTCCAACTACCCCGATTGCGATGTGATCGTCAATCAACTCGATGAGCTGGATGAGAAATACCGCAACCACCCCAAAACTCCTTATGTGAAAAAACCTCGAAGAGGAAGAGCAAGAGGAGGAAAACGAGCGACTTCGAAGAAAAAAACGAAGTAAATGCAAATCCCTCAAACATTTAGACTTTTTAATTCCAAAGAACTTCTCACCCTCTTTTGGCTCTTTCTCCTTATTTTCCCAAAAGGGGGAATTAAACTCTTAAACGTCCCTATAACGTGGGGGTATGTTTTTTTAGGGATCGCAACCCTTCTGGTCGTAAGAAAAGGGATCTTCATCTACCACACTCCCCGTCTCTACGCTCTTTTTTGTACCATTCCTTTTCAACTCGTTGTCTTAGGCACCCTTATTTTTTTAAAAGTAGAGGAATACGGTCCTTCTATCTCCTTGCTACTCAACTTTGTCTTTTTCCCTTGGATCTTTTCCCTCCTTTTTTCCAACTTCTTTGAAACGCTTGATATAGAGCACCTTTTCTCCCTCCTGAAAAAAGGAATTTTCGTCATCTCACTTTATGGGGTTTTTCTCTTCTTCTTTAAATTCTTTACGGGAAATTTTCTTGAAATTCCTTTTGTCACAGTCAACTTTCACGACTTAGGGAATTTAGAAGGAAAGCACATCGATCGGGGAACCTTTTTCAAACTGATCTCCACTTATAACAATGGCAATATCTACGGGATTTGCCTTCTCATGCTTCTCCCTCTCTATCTTTTTCTTGAACAAACTCGGTGGAAAAAAGGGATCGTCTTTCTCTCTTTACTCCTCACTTTTTCCCGAACTGTTTGGGTCGGCTCTCTTTTTAGTTTCTTTATAACAGCGCTCTTTGCCTCACAAAAAAGATCTCTTCTTCGCTCTCTTCTCATAGGTGGTATTGCAATCAGCATCATTTTCATTGCAACCTACCTCTCTGGCTTTACACTCTCTTTTCTCTTCGATACAGCACTTGGGGGAAGGATTGAGCAGTTTGAAATCGTAAAAGTAGCTACTTTTTTCCCAAATGCCCCTTTTCGTGAAATCCTTGAAATTGTTTACCTAAGTATCCTCGCCTCTTTTGGCATCGTTGGGCTTGCAACCTACCTTCTCTCGATGATTGGACCGATCGTTATCGCCTACAATACCTTTCCCCTCTGCATCGTGCGAAGACGGATCCTCTGTGGTCTTGTCAATTTCCTCTTCGTCTCCTTTTCAGACGGCGCTCTTCTCTTAATCCCTGTCCTTGCCTTCTACTGGATCTTAAGTTCTCTTGCTCTAAGAAAAACCTATGCTACAATTTTGGTAAATGGAAGAGCACCCCCAAGCTAGATTCATCGTTGAAACCCTCTCAAAAGCGGGATTTGTCGCCTACTACGCGGGAGGTTGGGTGCGCGATTACCTCTTACAACACCCTTCTGATGATATCGACATCGCAACAAACGCCCCACCAGAGACAATTCAAACCCTTTTTCCTCACACAGTTCCCATCGGGATCTCTTTCGGAATCATTTTAGTCGTAATTGATTGACACCCTTACGAAGTAGCCACATTTCGCCAAGATCTCGATTATAAAGATGGAAGGCGCCCTTCACGGATCGAATTTACAACGGCAGAAGAGGACGCTCAACGACGGGATTTTACAATCAATGGCCTTTTTTACGATCCCCTAAAAGAAGAGATTCTCGATTTTGTCAACGGAAAAGCGGATTTAGAAAAAAAGCTCATCCGGGCCATTGGCAACCCAATAGAGAGAATCAAAGAG
>DATECD010000150.1:0-2278 GCA_035287065.1 Chlamydiales bacterium
TCCCCCTTAAACCCCCATCTCCCCAGCAAAGAGTAAACTCTTTGCTGGTTCTATTCAGGCTTATTTTGGGTTTCGATATAGTTTCGGATTACCGAAATGGGCGCGCCGCCACAAGAACTGGAAAAATAGCTTGGGGACCAAAGGACACCTTTCCAAAAAGCACGTTGTATGGTGGGGTATTGGTTTTTTCGAAGAAGGCGAAAAGAGACGCCTTTGAGAGAATTTGCGAGCTTGCTCACAGATACTTTAGGGGGATAATTTACAAGGAGATGAACGTGATCTTTTTCCCCTTCGAATTCAACAAGATTAGCTTCGAAGTCTTGGCAAACACTATGAAAAATCTCTGACAACTCTTTTAAGATGGCTTTAGTGAAGATAGATTTTCGATATTTTGCTACGAAGACCAAATGCACATGCATTAAAAACACACAGCTTCTTCCTCTACGAATATTGTCGATTGACTTTTTCACAGCCCAAATGATATATTGAATCGTCTTTTTTGGGAAGGTCATGTTTTTAAGAGCTTACCGTTTTCGATTGTATCCAACAGAATTAGAGCTGGTACTTTTAGCAAAGACCTTTGGGTGTTGTCGCTTTGTATATAATCACTTCCTAAATGAAAAACAAAAACACTATGCGGAACACAAAAAGAGCCTTTCCTATGGAGAGTGTTCGAAGATGCTTGCTTTGTTAAAGGTTATTCATCCATGGCTTAAAGAGGTCTCTTCTGTAGCGCTACAACAATCTTTGCGTCATTTAGAATCGGCTTTTGGGAAGTTTTACAAAAGACAAGCTAAATTCCCTAAATTCAAAAAACGGTGCCATCAACAGGGTGTAACCTTCATGAGAAATGCCTTTACGTTCAAAGGGGGCGAAATTACCTTAGCTAAATGCAAAACCCCTCTCAATATTCGATGGAGTCGCAGATTTAATGGAGAGCCTACTTCGATTACAATTTCTAAGGATTGCCAAGGACGGTACTATATTTCCATCTTAGTGGAAGAGGTGATAAAGCCTCTTCCGGTTGCTACTAAAACTGTCGGGATTGATTTAGGGCTTACACATGCAATTACGACAAGTGATGGAACAAAAGAGAGACATTCGATCTTTTTAAAAGCAGAACTAAAGCGACTTAAACGTAAGCAACAAGTCTTGTCTAGAAAGAAAAAAAGTTCTTCCAATAGGAAAAAAGCAAGAATAGAATTAAGTAAAATCTCGAGCAAAATTCGAGATAAAAGATTAGATACCCTTCACAAAACAAGCATGCTATTAGTGAACGAAAACCAAGTCATTTGTGCAGAAACCCTTGATGTGAAGAAGATGATGAAAAATAAGTACTTAGCCCGTAGCATAGGTGATGCAGGATGGGGAACACTCTTAAGTTTCTTGAAATACAAGAGTGAATGGTATGGACGAGAATTTGTCCAAATCGATCAGTATTTTCCAAGCAGCAAGCTATGTTCTCATTGTAAAGGAATCAATGAGGCGCTCACCCTAGGCGATCGCATCTGGACATGCCCAAAATGCAATACAGAGCATGATCGCGATGTGACGGCGGCCATTAACATTGAAGAAGAAGGGCTAAGACAAATAAACTGGCGTACCGTGGGGCACACGGGAAATAAAGCCTGTGGAGCTGATGTAAGACCAACCTGGCAATCTAGGGGGCAATTGGCTAAGAAACAGGAACTTGGTTTGTGAAGACCAAGAATCCTCCGCCTTTAGGCGGGGGAGTATGTCAAGAAAATGTCGCTGCTACCACCACAAATCGAAAAGAGATCGCAGTACGCCTTAAAGACCAAAATGCCTTAGCTGTTTTAGCTAGTAGAGGATTTTGATTGATTTGGTGAGGAGGGAGGGGGCCTTTTTCTTCGAAAGGTGGCCTATCCGCTGAAGTTTTAAGATCAGAATCAGATTGAAGAGGGAATTCGGATCTGTTTTTTTGATATTTTTCATAGTTCCATTGTAGTTCTTGATGGAGATAGTTGTAACATGTTCATTTGCAATCGAGTGGACTAATCCTTCTTGGATAGTATTATACTAGAAAAGGCGGATCTCATGAGTTTATTTGACATGGAACGATTTGTTGAAACGATCACCAGGTATTTGGAATTTGATCAGCCTTTCAGAATTGTGAGAAATGAGAAGGGATTGGCGTGGGAGCAGATATATGATGGGGATTTTAAAAAAGATCTAGAGTCTGTCGAAGTTTTTTCTAGTTATTTGCTTGAATATGGAAGGGCATTTGATTATAGAGCGTTGTCCGAGAAAGAGTTTC
>DATECD010000151.1:0-3331 GCA_035287065.1 Chlamydiales bacterium
CCCTTTTAATCTCGCTTCCCTTCCAGGTAATGAGAGGCAAGTACGAGAAGCTGAAAAAGCAATTCGGCGGGTTTTGCACGGCAAATGGGTTATGTTTGAAGATTTTCTCAAAGGCGTGACCGTTGCTCTTGGGAGTGCCCCTCAGGTAATGATCCAGCGCGTTGGAAAGCTCTACAAGTACGCTTTTCCTTCACCTGGAGAAAAAGAGAAAGAATGGCTAAGGACAATCATCTTCAGCTGGCTATTTGAGGCGGGGATGGTAGCGATCGGCAAAACGGAAGCTGGAAAAGAGTGTTTCCGCGTTACAGCATTCGGTTCTTTCTGTTTTGAAGAATAGTCCCGATTGATTACATTCAATACTGATTCTTGAATCACGAGCGGTATATGTATGTTGGGACAGACTTTTTCTTTTTCCGATATTCTCACAGTTCTCATTCTCGCCCTTCTTGAAATCCTTCTCTCTGCAGACAATGCAGTTGTTTTAGCCCTATTTGTGAAGGGATTGCCAGAGCGCCTGCAAAAAAAAGCCCTCTACATCGGCTTTATATCCGCATTTTTCTTGCGCGCGCTCGCTTTAGGTCTCATTGCCTATCTTGTTCATTTCTTTTGGTTTCAACTGATTGGAGCTCTATATCTTATCTACCTATCTCTCCAGTACTGGTTTTCAAAAAATAAGCCCTCAACGTTTCATGTGACGCCTTTAAGTTTTAAAAAGACGGTTATGAAAATAGAGCTTTTCGACCTTCTTTTTGCAATGGATTCCATCCTTGCAGGCGTTGCCTTTATCTCATCTCCCTCTTACCCGAATGGAGTCCATACCTCTAAACTGTGGATTGTCTATCTCGGAGGGATGATCGGCGCCTTCACCATTCGCTATGCAGCTTCTCTCCTTTCATTGATCGCAGCCCGTTTTCCACGCATAGAGTCAGCAGCTTACGGAATGATCGGATGGATTGGCCTAAAACTCATTTTAACCTCTTTCTCCCTCACATTCCCCTATTTCTTTCCCCTTTTCTGGCTCGGCCTCATCATCATCCTCCTTTGGGGACTATATCGAAGGTAATTACTGCTTTTTTTCTTGAGGTGTGATAAATTTACTGTTTTTATGGCTAAGGAAAAAGAGAAAGAACTCGTCTCCAATCGCAAGGCGTTTCACGATTATGAGATTTTAGATACTTATGAAGCGGGGATCGAACTTCTTGGAACGGAGATCAAATCCCTGCGGAACCATGGAGGGCAACTCCGTGACGCTTACGTCGATATTCGGGATTTAACGCCTTGGCTTATGCATGCCTCCATTGCCCCTTATGCCTTTGGCAATGTCCATAATCATGAAGAAAGACGCCCAAGAAAACTCCTCATGCACAAAAGGGAGATTGAAAAATTAGCTAGGCTCGTCTCTGAAAAAGGGCTCACTGTGATCCCTATTGCCCTCTATCTCAATGAGCGGGGATATTGCAAAGTGAGAATTGCTCTTGCAAAAGGGAAAAAACAATACGATAAAAAAGCTGCCATCAAAGAGCGGGATGAGAAACGGGCTCTCCAAAGAGGCGAAGAAAGTTGACAGCAGGTATTTGAATCAACTATGTTCGTGGTGATTTCTGAAGGAAGTACGCATGAAAGTTGTCATTGCAAAACAAGATCTTGTCACCATCATTGGGAAGATCCAAAACATTGTCCCTCTTAGACCTACATCCCCTATTCTCTCAAATGTCCTCTTAGAAGCTGTAGATGATCAGCTTGTGATTTCAGCAACCGATCTTACGGTGAGTATGCGCTGTTACATAGAGGCTAAAGTAGTAGAAGAGGGATCTATCGCTCTTCCTGCAAGGCGTTTTTTTCAACTCATCCGGGAACTGACCTCATCTCAAGTCAAAATCACCGCTTTAACAAATGAAGCAGCAGAAATCACAACAGGAACGTCTCTTTTTAAGATTCACGGTATGAATCGAGAAGAGTTTCCTCACCTTCCCGATTTAACCGACACACCTGAATTACAACTTGCAAAAGGGGTTTTAAAAGAGATGTTCGCAAAGACCTCTTTTGCTGCTGCAAAAGAAGATAGTCGATTCACTCTAAATGGCGTACAGATCCAGATCGCCGACAAGAAGGCTACTTTTATCGGCACAGATGGGAAAAGATTGGCTAAGATCTCAACACCTGTCCCTATGGATCCGCTCTTTCGGGGCTCTTATCTTATTCCTTTAAAAGCAGTGGATGAGATGCTAAAAATCCTTGATGAAACCGATTCGACAGCCACATTGAGTCTTGCCTACGACAAGATCGCGCTAGAAGCAGGATCGATCACCTTAATTTCAAAACTCCTTGCAGGCCAATATCCAGACGTAGATCGCGTCATTCCGAAAGAGAGCGCTCATCACTGCATTTTGCATCGCGAAGAGATCACTGCACTTTTACGCCAAGTCTCCCTTTTCACATCGGAAGGAAGTGGTTCTGTTCGCTTTACTTTCGAAACAGGGCAACTTCACCTCTCTGCACAGAGCGGCGAAATTGGAGAGGGAAAAGTGAGCATGCCCGTTGATTATGCAGGTGATCGGCTCGATATCGCTTTCAATCCCTTTTTCTTTCTCGATATCTTGCGCCACAGCAAAGATGAAACAGTCGACTTTGGATTCAATGATCCCCATAATCCAGGGGTGATCACAGATTCTGGGTCTGCCCTTTTTGTCTTAATGCCAATGCGGCTTACAGAAATCACCCCGACCCCTTCTGAAACTGCTGACGTGTGACGTATCTTAGCTCCCTTTACTTACGCAACTTTCGCAATTTCCCTGAAAAGGAAGTTGTTTTTTCCCCCAAGATCAATCAGATTTGGGGGGATAATGGGAGAGGGAAGACCAATCTCTTAGAAGCGATCTACCTTCTCTCGATGGGAAGATCTTTTCGGACATCGCACTTTTCAGAGTTAATCTTGGAAAATGAGGAGCGCTTTTATTTAGAAGCAGAATATCTCCAAGAGGGGAGGAGTTTGCGGTTAAGTCTCTCATTTGACGGAAAGAAAAAATGGCTCCAAATCGATGGCGCTCAGTACTCCACTTTTCAACCCCTTTTAGGTTTAGCGCCCCTTATCCTTCATACTCCGCAAGATAGCGCGCTTGTCGATGGCTCTCCTACTTTACGAAGGCGCCTTCTCAACCTCCATTTAGCGCAAAGCGATCCTCTCTATGTTCATCACCTAGCAAGGTTTTGGCGCGCGATGAAACAGAGAAACTGCCTTCTCAAATCGAGAAATGATGCCTCGATCCGATGCTGGGAAGAGGAGATGGTTCCATCTGCCCTCTACCTTTTAGAACAACGCACGTTGCTGATT
>DATECD010000152.1:0-4710 GCA_035287065.1 Chlamydiales bacterium
ACTGTTTTTGCCCCATACGATGGACTCGGTCTGTCGCATGCGCTTCAACAGCTGGATTCCACCACATATCGTAATGAATCACAGTATCTGCGCCCACAAGATTCAATCCTGTTCCCCCTGCTTTTAAAGAAACCAAGAAGACAGGGATCTTTGGACTCTCATTGAATTTCTTCACAATCTCAATGCGATTCTTCGTCGATCCATCGAGATAGCTAAAGGAGATCCCTCTTTGCTCAAAATCTTCTCGCATGATTTGCAACATACGGGTGTATTGACTAAAGATCACCGTCTTATGTCCACTTTCAACAAGCGTTTGTAAAAGCTCAAGAAGAAGATCATATTTGGCAGAATCTCCGGGCTCTGCTGCCTCTTTTGCAAAAATGGCCGGGTGACAGCAAATCTGCTTCAACCGGGTCAATGTCGCAAGGACGTGGATCTGCACTTTATCAAAGCCATCGCGCTCAACAAGTTTCACAAGTTCATCACGAGCTGATGCTGCATAAGAGCGATAGAGCTCCAACTGCACATCGGAAAGTTGGCAGTGATAAACAATCTCATCTATAGGAGGAAGATCTTGCAATACATCGCTCTTCATGCGTCGCAAAATGAATGGCGACACTTTTCTTCTCAAATACTCCACATTCTGAACGACCGTTTCACCAGTGACCCGAATGTATTTTTCAACAAAGCGCTCATACGTACTTAAAAACCCTGGCATCAAAAAGTCCATCAAGCTCCAGAGCTCTTCAAGGGAATTTTCAATAGGAGTCCCCGTCAAAATCAGACGGTGAGCCGCTTTCAATATCTTGACCGATTTCGCATTGCGCGTACCGCGGTTTTTGATGTGCTGCGCCTCATCGAGAATCACATAATGGAAAGGCATAGCCCCATACGCTTCAATATCTTTCTGAAGCAACGTATAGGAAGTAATCGTCACATCATAATCGGATAATTTCGCTAAAAGCTTTTTCCTTTGGCCCGGAATTCCATCAACTACTTGCGCTTTCAGCTTTGCATTAAATTTATGAATCTCCTCTTTCCAATTATAAAGAAGAGATGTTGGGCAGACGATCAATGCGTGGACTTCTTTTTCCTTCTTATGCAATTGAGTAATCGCCGTAATCGCTTGGAGGGTTTTTCCAAGGCCCATATCATCGGCTAAGATCCCGTTGAGATACATCGTCCGCAATCTCTCAAGCCACTGCACACCCTCTTTCTGATAGGGTCGCAACTCTGCGCAAATCTCTTCTGGAATCGGACTTACAATAGAGAGCTTTTCTCCTAACATCTGCAGCCTAATCTCTAAAAGAGCAGGGGAAATAGAAAACGCAACAGGGAGCCCTTCAAACGCTTTTTCCTCAATCATCGTAAGGTTCCAAAGCGGTTTTTGCTCTTTGTGATCATCGAGCTTTTTAATCCCAACTTCATCAAAAAGCTGAACGAGCCTTGCAATGCGATCTAAATCTAACACTAAAATTTTCGAAAATTTACCTTGCGCATCTTTGGTTTTCGGTTTTGAAGCCTCTAGTTCAAGGTACGCGCGTTTCGATGCAATGCACTCAAAAAGGAGCTCGAGTTTTACACCTTTTAAAGCGCCATTGACCTTAAGCTCAAGATCGTAATAACCAACTGCCGCTCCTACATCGAGATGGAGCGTAAAAGAAGTCTCATCATAGATGAATTGATCGAGTAGATTTTGTGGGCATTCAAACTGCACGCGGTGCTGATTCCTCGGAATCACACTTGTCATGAACTCAACAATCTTTTTCTCCGTCTTGGCGTGGTATATTGCAGTCTGAGGCTGATAGACAAAATCTTGAAAAAGTTCTTCGATAATCTCTTGCTCTTCGACTAAATTCCTCGCAAGCACCCCTTGCTCTGTGACAAAAGTTTGAATCTCTTCATAAGTCAATTTTTCTGTTGCAGCAGGAATTTCTTGCCCATCATATGAGAAAAAGAGCGCAGCTTCCAATTCCCCATCGAGATAAGAGAGTTGGCACCTTGCTCCCAATTTCCCAACGAAAGGAAGCGTGACAAAACGGTCGATGATCTCCTCCCCTCGGATCTCAGCAAATCGCTTGAGCACAGGAAGGGCGTTTTCAACAAAAGAACCAAAAAGCGGTTCTGGAATTGCCATCTCGCGAATCGACTCTAAATTGAGAAGATGGGTTCTTCGAATATGTGCAGGAAATCTGTAGTAGACATCTTGAAGGAGCATTCCAGGCAGTGCGCAATGGAATAAAAGCGTTTCGCCAATCCCTAAGGCCGCCTCTTTCGCCTGTAACATAGGTCTTAAAAGGATTTTGGCTGCAGGAGGCTCAATATATTCTAGCTGAAATGAGAGACCTGCAGGCGCAAGTGCGTAGCGGAAAGGGGTCTCTAAAGTTCCCAAGTAAAGAGATGTGAGCGCAGGAAGTTCATCATCGAGATCTTTAAACCCTCGAGGATTCATCTTACGAGTGACAAGCTCATGGGTCTTGGCTAAAAGAAGCCCTAACACTTCCATGTCGATCTGCCCAGTCCTCTGCATCCTCTCGTTTTGCCCTACGTCGACAAAACGGGTATAATCCAAAAGCATCTGAAGCTGAATGGCCCCAATCTCATCAAAACTTTTCATAGAGAATGTGAGTCTTCTTCCCCCGATAAAAATCGACTCTTCATAGCGAAGAGCATCAAAAAATCCTTTTAAATGAGGTACTTGCAATGGTTTAGAGCGCGTTGGCAACCGGAGCGCCAATTGATATTCCACTTTGGTCTTTTTCTCTGTGAGATCAAAAGAGTGAGGATTAAAGACGATCCCAAGTTCAGCTTCTGTAAGGAGAGCGCTTTCCCTCGGCAAAAAGAAAGGAGAACTCGAAAGTAAGTTTGAAGAGAAAAGGTACTCTTGCAAGAGTTGCCTCTGATAACGGGCATCTTGTTTTACTACCTCTTTTGTCTCAGCTTCCCGAATCGCTTCGATCAATTTTTGTTTTTCTACAGCGCCGAGATCTTCTGATTTGGCAATATCTGACTCTTTGGAAAATTCAACAAGAAGAGAATCGATCTTCTCTTCTAAATAGAAGATAAGCGCTGCAAGATGTTGGCAATCAAAGCGGCTCGGACAGTCGCAATTTGTATGAACAGCTTGCGATTCGAACCGATCTACTTCAATCTCACTTTCATATGTGTTCTCGAAATTGCCCAAGATGCGGCATCCAAAGCGAATCACATCGCTATCGAGCTTTAAGATCTTGGCTTGCACGATCTTATTTTTATCAAACAGCTGTTTCCCCTCTTTGAGGATCGCCGATGAAAAATCTTGTCTTAGTTTTCGAAAATTGAGCATAGAATCCTAACTGCCCTTAAGTTTGTCCAGAGACTCAGATTTACAGAATTTTCTTAACAGGGGCAACAAAAATTTTTAATTCCATTCCTTGCCCAAAAAATAAACTAGCTCTTATACTTGTCTCCTTTGTAGTGCGGGCGTAGCTCAGTGGTAGAGCATCACGTTGCCAACGTGAAGGTCGTGAGTTCGAGCCTCATCGCCCGCTATTTCTGATCAATTAAGGAGTTTCCCCTGTGTCTGAAGAATCTGGAGCTGTAGCTACCCAAGTCCAAGAATACAAAAGTCCTCGTCTTGAAGTCGTTGTACTCACTCACCCCGAATGCCTAATAGAGTTTCGCATTAAGGCCACTCAAGAGCTCATCAAGCAAGCCCACACACTAGCGACAAAAGAAGTGGGAAAGGAAGTAATGCTCCCCGGTTTTCGCAAAGGGAAATCCCCAGACGAGATGGTGGTCAAGCGCTACCCTAAAGAAATTGAAGGAAGAACTCCTCAAAAGCTCGCAGACCTTGCTTTTGCTGAAGCTTCCCAAATGGCAAAAATTCCCTTACTCAATAACAATGCGAAAGTTACGTATGACTTAAAGCATTTTTCTACAGAAAAAGCCGAATTCACTTTCTCTTTTGAGACAGAACCCAAAGTCCCTCAAATTGACCCAACCCTTTTTGAAAGAAAAGAAGTCCCTCGCGCAGAAGTTGGAGACAAACAAATCGATGAAGCGATTCGTCAGAGTCAATTTTTCTTTGCCGAATGGCGCCCCATCGATCGCCCGATTCAAGAAAAAGACATGGTGATTATCGATCTCGATACGGTTGATGGAGAAACAGTGACGCGGGTCTTTACTGAAATCCGTTTTGAAGTCTCCAAAGAGCGGATGGCCGATTGGATGCACCAACTTGTCATTGGCGCCAAAGTAGGCGATCAATTAGAAGGAGAAAGCAAACCCGATGAAGACGCAACAGAAGAAGAAAAAGCGCAGTTTACTCCTAAAAAAGTGATCATCAAGATCCACAAAGTGGAAGAAGCACATCTCCCTGAAATCGATGACGCATTTGCAAAAAAACTCGGCGCAAATGACGTTGCCCACATGCGTATGCTCATTTCTAACATGCTGAATGGTCAAGCCGATGCAGGTGTTCGCGCAGAACTCCGCAATCAAGTGGCTCAATTTTTTTCAGAAAAATACCTATTTGATCTCCCCCGTTCTTTAGTTCAAATAGAGAGCGACCATCGGAAACAGGAAATGATGTCTAACTCCTCTTTCAAACGGAACTTTGGGAAAATGACTCCTGAAGAAAAAACAGCATTTGAAGAAAAACTCAAAAAAGAATCTGCTGACTCCGTCCGCCTTTTTTATCTCTCTCGCCATTTGATTCAGCAAGAAAAA
>DATECD010000153.1:0-28166 GCA_035287065.1 Chlamydiales bacterium
ATTGAAAAAAAGAGCCACGGAAATAACGTTTCTTAAGCGAAGAGTAGCCGTTGTTCAGTCTCAAGAGATGGTTCTTGTTGGAAAAGGTGAACGTGGAAAGGTAATGGCAGATCTTTACGAATTTCCCTACTTTGAAGAAGGAGAAGAATTCATGGGTGCAATTTTTCAAAAATTTGGACTTCAAGTGCGTTTGGTAAGAAGACTCCGAGAAATTACTCACACATTTACAAAGTTTAAAGCGCTTCTTTATCCCTATCTTTTAAAGACCGATACCCCCCTTCCCATTCCTGGATGGGACTGGATGACAAAAAAAGATCTCTATCGCCTTCCTTTCTCTGCAGGTCATCGGAAGATTTTGAAGGAGATTCTGCAATGAGAATTTTGCATTTGGAAGCATCCACTGGATGGGGTGGACAAGAGATCCGTATTTTAAGAGAGGCAGAAGGGATGCGCTCAAGAGGACATGAGATCTTTTTTGCAATTCAGCCTCGAGGCAAATTACTCGATGCTGTTTGTAAAGCGCGCTTTACATTTATGCCGCTCTCTTTTCATAAAGAGAGTTGGCTTATCTCTTTAGCAAGACTTCTCTATTGGATTCGAAAGCATCGGATTGATGTGATTAATACCCACTCTTCTTTAGATGCCTGGTTAGGAGGGATCGCAGGGCGCCTTGCTGGGGTTCCAGTACTGAGAACACGCCATCTTTCAACGCCGATTAAAAAAGGTTGGAATAGTAGGTTTTTGTATGGGACGCTTGCCGATGCTGTTGTGACAACTTGCGCTGAGATGGTTCTTGTGATTTGTGAACAATCAGGTAAAGCTAAAGAGCTTTGCTGGTCGATCCCTACGGGTGTAAATCCAGAAAAAATTATTTCCGATCCTGTCAAAACGTCCGCATTTCGCAATCGCTACGGAATAGCTCCCACCGATTTTCTCGTTGGAACTGCTTGTTTCATGCGCTCTTGGAAAGGGATTTCTGACTTTTTGCAAGCCGCCCATCTTCTTCGAGACGTCCCTGGGCTTCGATGGATGATCATTGGAGGTGGACATGAGGAGCGCTTCCGCTTAGAAGCTGCAGATCTAAAGTTAGATGGAATTGTGCAATTTACTGGCCATTTAGAAGATCCTCTTCCGGCATTAGGGGCATTAGATCTCTTTACACTTCTTAGCACAGCCCACGAAGGTGTCTCGCAAGCAATTTTGCAAGCCGCTTATTTACAAAAGCCTTTAGTAGCAACTCCAACTGGCGGACTAAGAGAGGTTTGTCAAGATGGGATCACAGGGCTCTTGGTTCCCCCTTTTTCCCCAAAAAGTGTTGCACAGGCAGTTCAGACCCTTAAAGAAGATTGCAACTTGCGAGAGCAATTTGGGAAAAATGGTAAACGACTTGTAGAAGATAAATTCCTCTATCAGAAGATGTTAGATCAAATGGAAGAGGTATTTTATTCATTTCAGCATAAAAGTTCATGCCTCGCAAGGGACTGAAACTTTACCATTTAGCGCTGATTTGCGCATTTCAATGTACTGGGGAAGATCTACCCCTGATGATTGAAAGCGGTCCAGGATGTAACGAGACATAGGTGAGTCTTCTCTTGCCTGTAAAAACTTTTCAACCTCTTCTAATGCAGCTTTTTCTCCTTCTTGATTATGAAACTCTTGTTGAAGGTAAGCTGCGCGTACTAAATGGTGGATTTGTGAAAAATCAGCAGACGGGCGAGAGGTAAAATGAAACGTTAAGCACCCCACCCCTGCTAGGATGTAAAGTACTGGTATAAAATTGGATGAGAAAGAGACTAAAAGCCGTCTCTTAATCGTGTTCATCTTCTGCTGCAACTTTACGCGCTGATTTTGGTTCGTTTGCTTTGACGATTTGTCCATGTCGAATGAAGTAGTGATAAGAAGAGCCTCCAAGTAGTCCTAGAAAGGCGAAGGAGAGAAATGGGATGAAAAGAGCAACGACAATTTTCACGATACCAAAGATCACTTCGGTCATCTTCTCCTGCTTGAAGGTGAACGTATAGAACTGTTTTAGCCCTTTTTCCGTCTGGAGGGGGAAGATAATTGCGATCAGCGTACCGATTGCAAGAAACAGGATAGAGAATCTAGGACCTGTGAAAAAATCAAATGAGCTCGAGATAGCAGCGATGATTAAGGCAATCGCACTGAAGGCCTCTGTGGTATGCTTACGCGCAAACCCCTCTATTTCATTGACTGAGATCCCTTCTTTAATTTTATCTGTGAATTTATTTTTGTCCATAGGAGCCCTTTTAAAATAAAATACTTCTTAATCTGTATTAAAAATGTTATTTTATTTATTTGCAAGGGGCTCTATACAGAAAGAACAAATACTCCCTAAAGCCCCTTCCCTCTTATCTTTTTTTTTCAAATTGTTTAGACTCGAGAGGTTTCTTGATTTTGGATTGAAATGAAGCCAGACAACCGATATTTGCTTTTTCCGAAAGAGATCTTAAAGGTAGGTTTTTTGCTTCTTGCTGGATGTAGTGTAGTTGCATCTCTTTCTTTGTGGTTTTTTAGCAAAAATCGAGAAAGTGCGCGGCTAACACAAAGAGTAGATCAAGGAGAAAGTCAGAAAGCGCTCCTTTTTTCTATAGATGAAGAAGAGAATATCATCCCATTGCCCTTACCTCGAGTTGAGTTGGAGTTAGAGTTTTTTCGTACTCCCTCTAGACCGGGAAGTGATGTGAAAGGACACGCGCAGTGTGTTGTCAAATTGAAACGATCAAGTGAGTTAAAGAAAATAGAGTTGCCTTGTCGTCTTGACCTTCAATATGGCGTGAATCAAATCCTCTATTTTTCACCACAAAAATCTACTTTTTGGTTAGATCTTTCTGAGTCTGCTAACGGAAGAGTTCTTGGAACTTTGCAAGCAGAAGGTAGTCTTGAGACCGTCTCTTTTACAAAAGAGATGCGAGATATTCCGATTCGAACGGCTAAAGAATTTGAAGAGAAAACCCCATTTCGTATTCTTGCAGATGCAATTTGGAATGGCTGGAATCTGATTGCAGAAAAATATGAAGGAAAAAAACGTTTTCGCCTGTTGATTCAAGATAAACTTGTCGAAGTGGAAGAGGGCGGATGGTTTTTTTGGCAGGAGGGAAGTTGGAAAAATGGAGAAGTTCCGATGGCGCTTCCTCTCGATGCGCAAGCTGCGCGCATCGCTTTTGTGGACAGTAAGCAAATGATTTTAGAAGGGTGGGATGGAGCTGATTCAGTGCGTATTTCTTTGACTTTAACCCCTTCAACGCCTTTGAATTTACGTCCAGAGGAGATGTTAAGCGCACTGCGTGTGAGATCTGAAAAGCAGATGAGTTGTATGCTAGATAAGCAATGCTTCATTTTGCGCGCTGGAGAATGGGTATTGAAAAACAATGGGAAATGGAAAGTGCTAAGAACTCAGGAAGAAAAAGAGAGCTTTCGTGAAGGAAAACTCTTAGGTGAGCTTTTTGTTTTTGAGAAGATTGAAGTAAAGCAAGGGCAAAAATGGGTGCAGGGAGTTTTATTTAGTAAAGAAAGGACAGAGGCAGTGCCTATCCAAATGGCAGTGAATCAATCCCCCCTTCGAAAAGGGAAGGGGCAGTCTCCATGAAAGGTTCTTTTATCTTTCTTTTTTGGGCAGGATGCTTGCTCGCATCTCAAGACGTTTCTTATCCCCTTGGAGGTGGTGTTGAAGGGGCTATCACTTTCAATAGCTGTTTAGCAGACCTCCGTTTGCAACTTAAAGAGACTTTTGAAAAGACAGCTGTTCTTGCAGATCAAGGGGGAGGAGATTTGGAGTATGCCGCCCTTTTGACTGAAATAAAAAGATTAAGAAGCAAGATTCGAGAGCTTGAAGAAAGATGGCGCGCAAGTGTTGTAAATGAACTAGCCGCAGGTGATGAACCCTATGCTTTATGGGATGTAGGGGAAGCAACTTTAAGTCAATTGATCATGGAGTATGGGGCAACTGATCATCTCTACATCATCCCTCAAGAGCTTAGCTCCATGAAGATCAGCCTTTTTTCTAGTATCCCTTTGCCGCGGGAATCTTGGAGTGAAATGATCGAGATGATTCTTGTACAAAATGGGGTTGGGATTAAGACGCTGAATTCATTTGTAAAGCAGCTTTACATTTTCAAACTCGACCCCTCTGCCATTCAGGCAATTGTCAGTCAGGAAAAAGATCTTGCCCTCTTTTCTAACTACTCTCGATTGGTTTTTGTCTTTTCTCCGTCTGCTGAGCATTTGAAATCGGTACAAGCTTTCTTTGAGCGTTTCTCTGATCAAAGACAGACAACCATTCAGTCGATCGGCTCGAAACTGGTCATCTCCTCAACGAAAGAGGCGATTGAAAAGCTGATGGGCCTTTATCACGCAATATGGGAACAGGGTCGTGGGCGTGTTGCGCGTATCTTCAATCCCACAAAGATCAGTACGGAAGAAGCAGAAAAAGTATTGAAAGCGCTTTTTGCAGATCCTGGGATAAAAGGGCGTCCTCCTTACTATCCAGCTGGCGCTGATGAATTGTCTTTTCTCTCTCTTCCACAAGGGCTTGTTTTGATTGGTGAAACCGAAACTGTGGATCGGGGACAGCAGATATTGAAGGATCTAGAGAGCCAGTTAGAAGATCCTGGAGAGAAAGTGATCTACTGGTATTGCTGTAAACATGCAAATCCAGAAGACGTTGCGCAAGTTTTAGAAAAAGTGTACGACTCTCTTCTCGGTTGTCATCTGGAAAAAAGGCAAGAGCCAGCTCCGCCGCCTCCTCCATGTCCTGCCCCTACATGTGCTCCAATACCTCCTGCAGAACCGGGCCAGCTGCCTGGGCCTATTTATCCACCTGCTTTTCAGCCTTTTAATCCCGTGCTTCCGGCCACGGCTCCTTTTGTACAAGGCGCAGTGTTAGATAAAAGTAAGCAAAACAATTTCGGCAACTTCATTGTAGATACAAAGACAAGCTCGGTTTTGATGGTTGTTCGACGTGAAGAACTTCCAAAAATCAAGTCGATCTTGAAAAAACTCGATGTGCCGAAGCGGATGGTCCAACTCGATGTTCTTCTTGTCGAGAAAAAATTGACAGATCGGAAACAGGTTGGCATTAACCTTTTGAGACTTGGAACAAGCGCTTCAGATACAACGCAAAATGCCCTTACCTTCGACAACGAAGAGAAAGCGCTTCATAAAGGGATCTTAAGCTTTATGTTCAGCCGTACAGGGGGCGATCATGGGCCAGCTTTTGATTTGACATACAATTTCTTGATGGCTCAAGAGGATTTAAGGATTAATGCGAACCCTTCTGTCCTTGCGATCAATCAGACGCCTGCGACGATTTCGATTGTTGAAGAGATTTCAATCGATAACGGCGCAATCCCTGTGCAGCTTGCAGCAGGAGGCGTAACCTTTGAGCGCTCTTTCACGCGGGCTCAATACGGGATTACGATCAATCTGACTCCCACGATTCACATGGGAGATGCTGAAGATGAGGAAGAGAAGACCGCTTTTGTCTCTTTAGAGACAAATCTCGAATTTGACACGACTCACATGACGGTGAATGAAAGACCGCCTGTGAATCGACGTCACATTGAAAACCAAGTGTGTGTCGCTGATGGGGAGACTGTAATCCTTGGAGGATTGCGGCGTAAGATGGAAGAAGATGTGAGGGATAAAATCCCTTTCCTAGGCGATCTTCCTGGAATTGGGAAATTATTTGGTTTAACAAAAATTCACGACACGAATACGGAAATGTTTGTTTTTATCACTCCTCGCATTATTCGCAATCCAGTGGATGATCTTCGGAAAATCAGAACAATGGAATATACATTGCGACCGGGCGATACCCCAGAATTTCTTGAGAAAATCGATGCCGCTAAAAATGCTCAGAGAAAACGTGTTTTTGATAACAGCATGAAGATGCTCTTCGATATGTATTAGACCTATCGACAGAAGCTAAGTTATGCAAGAGGTCTACTTATATGGAAAAACAGCTAGCTCTTCGCTTCGGTCTTCCCGTCTATGAGAAGATCGACTCTTTTCTCTACGTTAAAGATAAAGTTGCGATCATCCCCTATGCCTTTGCTAAACAAAAAGGGGTCCTTCCATTAGAGGAAAATGAGAATGGAGTGATTATTGCAGTAGCAGATCCTTTGGAGGTAGAGGCGCTTGCTATCTTACGACTCCTTTTGAAAAAAGCGATGGTCCCCATTTTTGTATCAAAAGAGAGGCTGGAAGAAGCAATCGAGCGTTGCTATCAGCAAAAAGAGGAGGAGACGCAACGTTTTTTTTCTAATTTAGGAAAGGCGCAAGAGGGAACTTTGAATAAAGAGGGTGCCGAGGAGTATGATCTTCTTGAGCAAGTTGATGAAAATCCAGTTGTGCGCCTTGTCAATACGTTCTTCTTAGAGGCCATTCAGCAAGGGGCATCTGATATCCATTTTGAACCCACACAAGAGGGGCTCTCCATTCGCTATCGGGTCGATGGGGTGCTTTTAAAAAAACATACTCCCCCTCGCGAATATCAACAGCAAATCCTGACGAGAATTAAGGTGATGGCCAAGATGGACATTGCAGAGCAAAGACTTCCTCAAGATGGGCGAATCAAGTTACATCACGGAGGAAGGGAGATCGATTTTCGAGTCAGCACGCTTCCTATGATTTACGGGGAAAGAGTTGTGCTCCGGATTCTTGATAAAGGAAATATCGTACTCGGGATTGATCGGATTGGGATGTCCCCTTCTCTTCTTAAATCTTTCCGAAAGCTTATCCATCTTTCTGAAGGGATTGTTTTAGTGACTGGGCCAACTGGAAGTGGAAAAACGACAACGCTCTATAGCGCTCTTTCAGAAATTAACGCGACCGAGATGAACGTAATGACCATTGAGGATCCCGTTGAGTATAAACTCTCTGGTATTTCCCAGATGAATGTGAACCGGAAGATCGAGCTCGACTTTTCTAAAGGCCTACGCCACATCTTAAGACAAGATCCCGATGTCATTATGATTGGAGAGATCCGCGATAAAGAGACGGCAGAGATTGCAATTCAAGCATCGCTGACAGGACACTTAGTTCTTAGTACACTCCATACCAATGATGCTCCGTCTGCTTTGACGCGTCTTGCAGATATGGGCATTGAACCCTATCTTCTCGCCTCCTCCATTTTAGGTGTCCTTGCGCAACGGCTTGTTCGAAAGATCTGTCCGAATTGCAAAGTTTCTTATGTCCCGTCTCAAGAAGAAGTAGAGGAGTTGGGTGTGAAAGAAAGAGAGAAAATCTTCTTTAAAGGAACGGGATGTCCTCACTGCTTTGGAACTGGATACCGGGGGCGTTGCGGGGTTTATGAACTCATGCTCATGGATGGGAAAATCAAAGAGCAAGTACTTCTCAGTCAAGATGCAGAAGAACTAAGAAAGGTGGCTTTACAGCAAGGGATGAGCACTCTTTTTGATCAAGGTTTACAACTAGTCTATTCAGGGAATACAACCTCATCAGAACTTCTGCGCGTCACAAGACTGCGTGAGGAGGTTTAGATGTCACTTTTCCGCTATCAAGCCCTTTCTGAGACTGGGAAAAAAGTTCAAGCAACGATCGATGCAGTCAATCTTCAAGAGGCAAAACAAAAACTTCTTCGTTTGAAGGTCATCGCCATTCGATTAGAAGAGGTCTCAAGCCAAGATGTGGCTAAGGCATTAACTAAGGGGGAGCTACTTGCTTTAACAAGAGAGATTGCAAGGCTTTTACAAGCAGGTCTTCCTCTTTATGAAACTTTGGCTGCTCTTGAAGAAAAATATCGAGGGATGAAACCGCACGCCATGCTTTTGGACTTAAGCTCCAAAGTCAAAACGGGGCGCTCCCTTTCCCATTTGTTAAAAGAACATTCTCAAACATTTGATCTTCTCTATATTTCCATGGTGGCCAATGCAGAAAAAACGGGGCGTCTCACAGAAAGTTTTGAAGAATTGGCTCAGCTGATTACGCGTCAACTGCAAGTGCGCAAAGCAATTGTGGGGGCGCTCCTTTACCCAGCACTTCTTTCTTGTTTTTGTTTAATTGTTTTCTCCTCTTTACTTTTCTTTGTCGTCCCCTCTTTAAGCGAACTGTTTGAAGGAAGAAACTTACATCCTTTTACTAAAATCGTATTTGCAGTGAGTGCGTGGGCCTGTGCATGCAAAACCTTTTTTCTCTTTTTATTTCTTCTTTTTGTAGCAGTTCTTTTCACAGCCTGTTTTTCTAAGAAGGGAAAAGAGAAATGTATGCAGATCGCTGCGCACCTTCCTTTCTTCAAACCTTTGCTTGCTAAAGTAGCTCTCATCCGCTTTACAAGATCGATGGCAACTCTTCTTGAAGGAGGGGTGCCACTATTAGGAGCTCTTACTCAAGCGAGGACTTCAATTTACCATGTTGATCTTGAAAGACTTGTTGCAACTGCAGAGCAAAAGATTGCAGAAGGGACGCATCTTTCTCTTTGTTTTGAAAATCAACCCCTTATTCCCCCTCTTGTTCCTAGGATGTTTGCAATTGCAGAACAAAGTGGGAAATTTTCTTTTACCATGCAACAAATTGCACAAATTTATGAAGAAGAGTTAGAAATTGCCCTTGCTAATTTTGCTAACTTCGCGCAACCTATTCTCTTACTCATTCTAGGGGGACTTGTAGGATTTGTTCTCTTATCCGTTCTACTTCCTCTTACAGATGTGGGTTCTTTTGCAACGTGAAGGTTTTCTATGCGAAAAAAAAGAAGTTTGACTCTTCTCGAAATTATGATTGTTATCTTTCTCATTACGCTCATCACTGGAGCTATTGGCTATAACATGAGGGGGACATTGGACCGCGGGCGTGCATTTCGCACAGTGCAGGCAAAAGAGCAGTTACAAGATCTTCTTCTCATGTGCGTAGAAGAGGGGGATAAAGGGAATGATATTGCTAAAGATCCGAAAAGGTACCTCGACAAATACAGACTGGCTAAAAATAGTGGAAAACTGATTCAAGATGGGTGGGGAAATGATTTTGATATTGAATATAAAGGGGGCGAGTTTGTAATTAAGTCTAAAATTCATGACAAATATCAAGAAGATCAGAAAAAATAGAAGGCCGTTCACACTTCTTGAGCTTTTGGTCACCTTTTCTATCATTGCTCTTGTGTCAGGAGCCGTTTTTTCCTCCTCGAGAACGCGCTTAGCAAGAAGTACTTTTTTATCTGATGTGAGTCGCCTCTCATCTCATATCAATGCTCTTCAGAAAATTGCAGTCAATACACAGGCTGATTGGAGAGGAGAGCTTTTTCGAAAAGAGGGAGCTTGGGTTTTTGTAGCTAAATGTGTAGATCCAGGAGAAGTTACAAAAGTTCGCACGTTAAAGCTCCACTCCTTTGATGTATTGGACAATGGAAAAGAGATCGACAAAATAAATTTTGAATTTTTTTCGAGTGGGGAAGTTCGTCCTGTAGGCCCACTCTTTTTGCGACTTAAAGAGGATATAAAAACTGTAAAGTTAATGCAAAGAGAGGAAGGAGATGGAAAAAAACAGTTAGGGCCTTTGCATCCTTTGCTTGATTTTGATTGATTTTCGGAGTAGATTCTAACTGATTACGCGTAGGTGTCTCTATGAAACTTTTTCCCTTTTCGTTAGCACTTCTTATTGCCGTCGCTGGGATGGCTGAAAACACTCTTAAAGAAACCCCACAAGTGACTCTCAAAATGCGTCAACCCAACTGGCGGGGCGATGTGGTGAGCATGCATCCAAATAGCAATCCGCAACAAATTATTTTTTATGAGCCTGTTGTTGGGGGTGGAGAGGTCGCTGTTAAAGAAGTTTTCTTTTATGAGAATGGGGCCCTTAAAAGTGAAGTAGACGTTATTCAAACTTCAGAAGGGACGATTTTTCATGGCGCAAAAGTTGACTTAAATGAGGAAGGGAAGCTTTTTCAAACAGCTTACTATAAAGATGGGCTTTTAGAGGGAGAGAGAAAGCAGTGGTATCCAAACGGTCAATTAGGAAGTGTTGCATATTTTGAAAAAGGGCAACTTCAAGGGGCTGCTAAAAGTTATTTTGAAAATGGGAAGCTGCGCGAAGAGGCCCATCACGATCATGGGAAGCTTGAAGGAGAGTACACCCTTTATTACGAAGATGGAGTGAAGGGACGTTTTTGCACATACCATCAAGGGGAAGTGCAGGGATTAGCATTTGAGTGGTACCCATCTGGTGTGTTGAGACAGCAACGTCAATTTTCTCATGGTCTTTTAAACGGCGATGGCGAAAATCCAGCGATTTTGGTCTATAACGAAGAGCGAACCCTTATTGAGGTAGCTGATTTTCGACAAGGAATTCGATCAGGTCTGCATATCGCTTTTCACAAAAATGGACAAGAAGCTTACCGCATTTCCTATAAACATGGGAAAAAAGAGGGAAAAGAGCAGTTTTTTGATGAGAGTGGAGCGTTAATTGGGGAAGGTTCATTTTCAGAAGGAAAAGAGGTGGGAACCCACTGGAGAGATTATGCAGATGGCACTCCGATGCGAAGAGCCTATTACAATAAGAAAGGGGAACTTCTAGAGCCAATTTGTGAATATAATACAGAGGGAACTAGGGTCCGTGAATATGCACTTATTGACGGCAAAAAAGAGGGTCCCTGTTTTGAGTGGTATCCCAATGGCAATCCAAAGATAGAACATAATTACTCTATGGATGAGTTTGAAGGGGAACAAAAAGAGTATTATGCAACGGGTCAAATTAGACTCTCTTTCAACTTTACAGACCATCGTCGAGAAGGCCCCTATCAGGAATGGTATGAAAATGGGATTCTTGCAAAGCGGGCTTTTTTCTCTGATGGGTTAAAAGAAGGGCAATTGGGAGAGTGGTATGAGAACGGAAATCCCAAAATCGATGCTTGGTTTCAAAAAGATTTAGCAGATGGATTGCGGACAGAGTGGTACGAAAATGGCAACATACATGCCCGCATAGAGTATTCACGAGGAGCAAAGCAGGGCTGGGAGCGCGATTGGAATGAGCAAGGCACTTTAGTTTTTGAAGGTTTTTTTGAGCAGGATAAATTAGATGGGGCAGTTCTTACTTGGTGGGATACCCATCAATTGAGATCAAGACTCCATTTTGACAATGGGAAAAAAGAGGGGAAACAGGAATGGTTCTATCAAGATGGACGGCCTGAAAAGATTGCGTGGTTTCAAAATGACCAGTTGGATGGCCAACTAACAAGTTGGTTTCCCGATGGGACAATCGCCCTATCTCAATACTACCGCGAGGGAAAGACGATTGGGGAGGATCTTCTTTATGTTTGGAAAGGAGAAGAGGAAGAGCCTGTCTTAGTCCGCCATTTCCATTATGATGATATGGGTAAGCTCCATGGAGATCAGAAAAACTATTATGCTGATGGGACTCTTCAGATGGAAACGCACTATGTGCATGGGGATCTAGATGGTGTAAAGCGCATTTGGAATGAGAAGGGGGATCTTACTGAAGAGGCTCACTACGCATTAGGAAAATTAGATGGATCCTTTATCCTCTATCCCGCAGATGGTCGCGAGATTGTATTTCATTACAAAGACCATTTCAAAAATGGAAAGCATTTTCTTTTTTACCCCCCGAATGCACAAAACGACAAGATCTTGGCATTAGAGGCAGATTTCAAAGATGATCGACTCGATGGAATTGCTTGCGAATATGACGAAATGGGATCCAAACGAAGAGAAACCTCTTTTGTCCAGGGGAAAAAAGAGGGGATCGCAAGAGAATACTTGCCTACTGGTAAGTTGATTCAAACGATCTCTTTCCAAAATGATCGGAAAAATGGGCTAGAGATCGAGTATTTCCCCAACGGATCTGTTTATAGGGAAACAGCTTATATCGATGATCTCAAAGAAGGAGAAGAGAGAACATACCACGAAAATGGGCATTTAGCCTCCCTTTGCACTTACGATTCTAACTCTCTTGATGGGCTCTCTCAAAGCTGGAACTCTGAAGGAGTTTTAGTTTTTGAAGCTGAATACCAAGAGGGGAAGCGCCACGGGAAGTTTAAAAAGAATTACGACAATGGCAAACCCTACATTGAACAAACCTTCGCTTTTGATGAGCCTATTGGAAATAAACTCAAATACGACCGCGAAGGAAAACTCATTTCTAAAAAAGATTGAGTATGTCGTAACTTTCTTGGAGGCTTTGACGGACTTTTTCTTGGAAAGTGGATTTGAAAAAGACGTAATCGGTGTTAAATGTCGATTGCACAAGGATGCTGATTCCAGCAGATCCAAGGCATTGAAGAATTGGGGCTAATACAGCTGGGGTATCAAAAGAGATGACCCCTTCTATGTAGAAAGCATTCCAATTAGATTCTTTTTCTTCTTTCCATTTCAGGAATTTTGTTTCTGCAAGGATTGTCGTTTCTATTTCCGTTTGAGAGAGAAAAAAAGAAGAAGAGCTTCCTTGAGATAAGAAGCGAGAAAGCTCTTCTTGTGAGACTTTACAAATAGAAAAATCGGGTTGTAAAAAAATCAATTTCCGCATGGAGGTGTAACAGCGACTGTTCCTTCCAAAATGTTTGTAAAGTCTATGGTGATCGCAGGTCTTTCTCTACTTAAAACATCATAGGCATACCAATGTCCACCGATCCGATGTAAATCTTGCGAAGAGCGTAGAATCGCTTCTTCAACATCGCCAGGTCTTTCAGCAATGGGCAGTGAAGAGGCTTCCCCATCTCGTTCTGCTTGGTCTGCAACAAGGAGGATAAATTCTTTTTGTGGCTCACCTGTTTCTGTTTTTGCTGACTCATTAGGGACGCAGCACTCTCTTGCATCTCGATAGTTCCAGAAACCTGTCAAAATTTTCTCTTCATCTGCATACACAACAGAAGTTGGAGTCAATGGAACAGGCGTTTCATCTTTACCAAGCGGAATAAATGACTCACCTTCTCTAGCAAGGCGAAGAGATACGGTTGCTTCCTGATCTCTTTGGGCAATTTTTCTGATATCGGTTGCTCCCATTGGGGTCATTGTCTGAAGGGACTGGCAATTGTAATAATCGACAAAATTAGAAATGGTTCCCATATCGGCCTTTTTCCCTTCCCGAATCTTATTTCCTT
The DNA here is from genome assembly GCA_035287065.1 of Chlamydiales bacterium. Classification (GTDB taxonomy): domain Bacteria; phylum Chlamydiota; class Chlamydiia; order Chlamydiales; family SM23-39; genus JAGWKO01. Next base: position 13,082 of record DATECD010000153.1, read on the forward strand.
CTGTAGCTGCTCTACGCAAAAGATTGACGATCGTCGATTGTTTTTCTGGCCCTGCTTGAAATGTTCTAAACACTTCTACCCATGACCTGCAAACGCGGGTTTCTAGGTAATTGTCCGGTGTAATGCCAAAATCGACAATTTGCCGTACGCTTCTTTGTTTTAACTCGCTTAGGAAATTTTGCATCTCCTTTGGTTGCCCTTTTTTCGAAAGGACAGGGATTTCCAAAACGAGCAAAGCAACCTTTGTACCTGGAAAACGCTCCAATACTTCAGGAGTTAAATGAAAATGTAGACGTGAGGGTAATCCTCCAATAGGTGAACTCATAATAACCTCTTAACTAAATGTTTTTATTAATAAATCGATAGCAATTAAAAAAATGATACAGGCTGATACTTGAGAGGTGAGCCGTACCACTTTCTCTCCATTTCTCATTTTTTTTAAGGTGAAGCCGATGAGGGCAATCCCGATAAACCAAAAAACGTCAGCAAGAATACACCCTAATGTAAAAAACTGTCTTTCTAAATTTTGGTATTGGGAAGAGACGCTTCCAATCACAACAAAAGTGTCTAAAAGCGCATGGGGATTGAAAAGAGAGATAGAGAGCGTGTAGGCAACTTGTTGCCCTGTACTCATGGAAAGGGCTGTCTCTTTCCACTCTGCCGCCCGCGCATTTTTCCACATGGATACAGAGAGATAAAAGAGAAAAAGCGCGCCAGAAAGCGATAGCAATGCCTTGTAGCGGATGATGGGGGCAAGGAGCTCCCCACCTAATACACCGCAAAGCACAAGGGTTGCATCGCAAATAATAGAAATAAGAAGGATCGGTAAGATCCTCCTAAATCTTTCTGCAACGGCTGCACTTTGAAAAATGAATGCATTCTGAGGGCCGAGGGGCATCACAAGTCCAAGGCCGAGAAGCATTCCTTTTGATAGGGTAGATAACATTAAGATTTAACTCTTTTGTATTTCAAAATCGAAACGGACTGGACCCGTCGTGTAGTAGATCAATATCGAAGCCAATGATGCTACGTAAGGCTCGCTTTCCTTGCAACGATGGAAAAATAGGTGTTACTTCATGCCAAAGCTTTGTTCCCAAATCGGGCTGTAAAATTCCTTGTCCTTCTCTCAATGTTGTTTTGAAAATTGGTGTGATTTTATCAGCATCATAAATGATGCTTTCGCCACCCCGCCATACATTTTCTCGTTCGACCACAAGTGCTGTCACAAGGTAAGGAAATCCATCTTGATGGATCCCTTCTGGTGAGTTTCCTCTAATTTGCATGTTTGTAGATTGCACCTGAACATGGTGGACAACAACATGTAAAGAACCTACAAAACCAGGACGCATCTCTTTTATAAGGGATACAATTCCTAAGAGACTTTTTTGAAGCGTTTTCGTTTTTCCATGACTTTCAGGCAATTGCATAAAAGAGCGGGGGAGTTTGCGAAAATCGCTTTCTGTCACTTGCTCTTGGGAAAAAAGATCCATGTTCATTCGCTTTATCTCCCATTTTCCTTTAGAAAAGGTGAGATTAAATTTAGATACTGCTCTTTTTCGAAAGGGAGCTAAATCCCAGAACATTCGTTTATCGGATTCAAAATGAAGGTCTTTGTATCCAGGAAGTTCATATTCAACGGTTTTTCCGAGAAAGTAATCCTTCCAAGCGGAGTCAGAAGGATTGAGATAAGGAAATTTTTTGATCAGAAACTCAACTCGACTTCTGCGAACATCGTAGAGATCAGGTGGGAGATGAGAAAAAATTGCGCGATTTTCTTCTACAAATGTTTTTGTGGAAATACCAAAATCCTCTACAGAAAAAGCAGAGATCGGGCCAAAGCACATTTGTTTCCATGTAGAGAAATTTCTTAGTGGTTGGCTTAAATGTGAAATAGTTTTCAATGCATGTATTGTCATAAATATTTTTTAGTCCAGTGGTAGATTAAAGTAAGTTTCAAAAAACCTTGTCAAATTGCCAAGGATCAAAACAGAAGAAGAGACTCTGGCTAATCTAAAGGGGAGTCCCGCATAAAGCGCTGTAACACCATTGGATGCATAGATCTCTTTTGCTGTTGCAAAGCTTGAAATGTTTTTCTCGAATACTTGCATCACAGATCCTGTCACAGCAAGGGGTTGCGAAAGAAAGGCTGTTGTAGACCCTATGCCAATTCCAGAAATCACAACGGTTAAAAATTCCGATATCCCTTTTTCTTTACACTTTTTTGCAAGCAATGGAACGCCCCCAAAGACACCTGCAAAAAAGAGTCCCTCTCTTACAAGAAGAGGGGAAAATCCTATGAAAAACCCTTTTGTTTTGTATGCGCTATAAATGGCTTTTGTTGCTTGCGATGCAGTTTCGTGTGGATATTTTTGCTGTCTTGTCATCACCATTTCCATGGGACACATAACAAAATTGGAGAGAGCTCCACCTGTAAACCCTGCAAGGAGACGCCTTTCTGTCTCGGATCGATCTTTTGAGATCACCCGCTCAAAGAAAAGGCGTCCAATTGTTGTTTGGATGGTGTCTACAGGTAAAGATCCTGCGCAATGGACACCAAATCCTGAATAGAGAATTTTTGGGTTTAGTGTCCAAGGAAGGTGCGTAGAAACTCTTACGCCAAAGGCCCATAAAGGGTGGTTCACTGTTGCTTCAATGCAGCCAAGAGTCATTCCCATCCCAAGCGCGTGATAGATCGATGTAGCTCTAGGGTTTATATTATTCGTCATGGGATGCGCGCAAGAGTGGGTGGTTTGGAAAATTGGCTCTGAGTAAGAGAGCGATAGGTCCAAGAAGTGCGTTCGTAGAGCCAAGAGTCATGGCTCTTGCTCCGATACCAGAACAAAATAGCGATCTTAGCCCTTCTATTTTTACAATATTTCGGACTACTTGCGTAACTGAGCGATCAGCGCCTATGCTCCCTTGCATTCGTGTTTTGACCAGATCAAAACTATTTGTCATGGATCCAGAGACAAAACCAGAAATTGTGTAGCTAAGACACTCTTTCGCAATTTCAGTGATCTCATTTTTTGGGAGATCAACTGCACGATCGAGTTCTTTTCTTATAATTCTTGAAAGCCCAAAGAAACATGTCGAAGTCCCCATCTCTCGCGCAATTGTTGGAGTGAGACCTTTAAATGCCCATTTCACCCCTTCTTTTTTCCACAGATGCATTGCAATCCCAAAAGAATTGAGAACCTTTTGGCTTGCAGGATCTTTAAAGCTTTTTTGTTTCAAGATCATCACTCTTTCGCAAGGGGTTAAAGGGAAAGCTGCGACAAATCCTGAAAAAGCGCCACCTAGGCACTTCTCTGTATCTGACCCAGATCGTCCATTTAAAATGGTTTGAGAGAAGAAGTGGTTTGCATAGAAGTTGGTGATTTGGCAAGTCATGTCGCAAACCAGATTGATCGGGTACCCTCGATAAAGAGATTTCACGCTCATTTCGGGCGGGTGTCCTCCAGGGGATTGCCGATAGGTTTTGTAAGTAAAAAAGGGTTGCGTAATGGAAATGTTGCAGAAACTTGCAATTCCGCCATTTAGCATTGCTCCTAGAGAAGTCAGGTCGTTAATTTCGGTTGTCATACAGTGCCTCGGTTGAAAGGACAAAAAAAATATCTGTATATGAGATTTTTTTTCAATAAATAGATGGACCTTTAATAAAAAATTCGAGTAAATTACTTCTTCAATTAAAGCGGTTCCCCCATGCAAACAAAAAAAATATCCCTTTTCTCCCTGATTATGTTGATCGTTGCATCGATCGATAGTATTCGCAATCTCCCTTCTGCTGCTCTTTTTGGAAGCGCTTTAGTCTTTTTTTTTATCGTCTCAAGCATTGTTTTCCTGGTTCCTACAGCGCTTGTCTCTGCAGAGTTAACGGCGTCTTATCCCGATAAAGGGGGTGTCTATTATTGGGTCTATCGCGCATTAGGTGAGAAAGCGGCGCTACTTGCTATTTGGATGCAGTGGATCAATACGATGGTCTGGTATCCGACTATTCTTTCTTTTATTGCCGCAACGGCAAGTTATCTCATCGATCCCGCACTTGCTCAAAATAAAACATATTTGATCACGTTGATCTTAGGGGTCTTCTGGTTTATGACATTGGTTAATTTTAAGGGGCTCCATTTTTCTGCAAAGATCAATAGTTTTTGCGGCATGATTGGAACGGTGATCCCGATGACTTTTTTAATTGGACTTGGGGCGATTTGGTTTTTTTCGGGAAAACCTCTCCATATTTCTTTAAGTGCAAACCAATTGATCCCCTCTTTAGCAGACTCAACGAACTGGATTTCTCTCATTGCCATTATGGCCTCTTTTCTTGGCATGGAGCTGACAGCTGTTCACGTAAACGATATCAATGAGCCGCAAAAAAAATATCCTCAGGCGGTGTTGCTCTCCTCCCTTTTCATTCTCATAACAATGCTTTTTGGCTCTTTAGCAATTGCCTTTGTTCTCCCGGCAGAAAAGATCAATCTCATTGCTGGAGTGATGCAGGTTCTCTCCTATTTCTTTGAAGAATTTCACATGGGATTTTTAACGCCGGTTTTAAGTATTTGCATTGTCCTTGGACTGATGGGAAGTATCATCAACTGGCTGATTTCTCCTGCAAAAGGGCTCTTACATGCAGCTGAGTTTGGCTATCTCCCCCCATTTTTCACCAAAAGAAATAAAAATGGAGCTCCGGTCTCTATTCTCCTTGCACAGGGAGTTGTCGTTAGTTTGCTTTGCATTGTTTTCCTCCTTGTGCCAAGCATCAATGGATTCTATTGGTTTTTGACAGCTCTTAGCACCGGTTTATACATGATCATGTATGTGCTGATGTTTCTCTCTTTTTTCAAGCTGCGGAGAGCAAAAGATGCGGAAGGAAAGAATTTCCGAGTTCCTGGAGGGATGGTTGGCGTTTATCTATTAAGTTTTTTAGGATGTTTTGGATGTTTGATTACAATTATTGTGAGTTTTATTCCTCCCGACAACATTGAAGTGGGGTCCTCTCTTCGCTATGTCTTGATGGTTTTAGCTGCCAATCTTCTAGCCATCCTTCCCGTCTCTCTTTTGATCTTTTATAAGTCAAGACGGGGACTTATTCGCCAGGAGCTCTCGTAAAGAGGTAACGAGGTCTTTTACTTTTTGTGATTCGCCTTTGCGGCCAATGAAAATGGCGTCGTCTGTTTCAACGATTAAGAGGTCTTCTACACCAATTGTGGAGATGAGCCGTTTGTCGCTGATGATTAAGCTATTTTTCGTGTCTAGGGAGATGACGTTGCCGAACTTTACATTTTGGTTTTCATCCTTTTGCATCACATCGTAGACGCTATCCCAGCAGCCAACATCTGACCAGGTGACAGGAAGTGGACAGACAAGGGCATCTCGGCATTTTTCTAATACAGCGTAGTCAAATGAGATGTCTGGCATTTCAGAAAAGGAAAGATTTGCAATTTGGGGAGCAAATTCTTGAAGAATCTCCCAAAAATGGGAAACAGTACAGGCAAAAATTCCTGAATTCCAGTAGTAATTTCCTGAGAAAAGATAGCTTTTTGCTGTTTGTAAATCGGGCTTTTCGACAAAGCGTTTCACTTGATAGGTGAAATGATCAAATCGCTTGTCAATCTGTATATAACCGTAACCGGTCTCAGGTTTTGTTGGGCAAATTCCAAAAAGGAGAAGGTGGTTTTTTTGTACTAAAGGGTTCACTTCTTCTAGATATTCAACAAAAACCGATTGGGGCTCAATTAAGTGATCGGAGGGGAGAATAAGGAGTGTGTCACTTTTACAAATCTTCCCTTTTTCTTCTAATATTTTGACGCTGAATGCGATAGCTGGAGCTGTGTTTTTTTTTGCTGGTTCAATGATGATTTCGATTTTTCCTGCTGCACCGATAGCCTCTAGTTGTTCTTCAACTAAAGGGGCGTATTGGCTATTTGTGGCAATGGAGATTGTTTTTGCAAGTTTGGAGTGAAGAAACCTAAGGACCGTCTTTTGCAAGAGGCTATTTTGATCCCCAAAGCGTAAAAATTGCTTTGGAAAATCTTGTCTAGAAAGAGGCCAAAGGCGAGTGCCTCCTCCTCCTGCTAAAATTAGGATGTGCATTCTTTCACCCAATTGCAAAACTGCTCTTGAAATCGGATGCGAGAAAAAGTCTCTGCATGGGCTCTAATTGTGGCTGCATCAAAATGATCTTGTATGGCTTCAAAACGCTTGACTGCGCAGATTAAAGAGAGTGCTGTCTGCTCATCAAAGAAAAGGCCTGTTTTTTCAGGGATGACCGTTTCTAAAAGAGCTCCTTTTCCATAGGCAATCACTGGAGTTCCACACCCTTGCGCTTCTACGGGTACAATGCCAAAATCTTCAATAGCAGCAAAGAGAAATGCTTTAGCTTTTTGCATAGTTTCTTTTAAGACTTCATTTGATTGATAGCCGATGAGTTCTATATTTTTTGTTGCTTTTGCCTTTATTTTTTCCATTTCGGGACCATCGCCAATGACAACAAGCCGTTTGTCTGGCATTTGAGAAAAAGCTTCAACGATGAGATCCATTTTCTTATAAGGCACCATTCGAGATGCAGTAAGGTAAAATTCCTCTTTTTTTGAACCCATTTTGTAAAAGTCTGTGTCTACTGGTGGGTAGATAACAGTTGATGTTCTTCCATATGTTTTTTGGATTCTTTTAGCGACATAGTGAGAGACAGCTCCGAAAGCATCTACTCTTGGGCTAGACTGTAAATCCCACATCCTGAGGTAATGGAGAAAAAATTGCGCAAGTCTTCCTTTGATCCCTTTTAAAAATTTTGCTTCTTGGAGGTACTGATGATAAAGGTCCCATGCGTAACGCATGGGGGTATAGCAATAGCAGAGGTGGGTTTGTTCAGCGTGGGTCAAAACTCCTTTTGCTACGCAGTGAGAGCAAGAGAGGATAAGATCGTAAGAGGAGAGGTCGAATTGTTCAATTGCAAGGGGATAAAAGGGGAGATAGGAGCGGTAACGCTTTAAAGATTGGGGAAATTTTTGGATGAAAGAGGAGTGAAACGTCTCATGTTCATAGGTTGTGCCTTGGATGCTATTTTGGCTATAGAGAAGAGTGTAAATCGGTGAGGGAAAAAGGGAATAAATGGCCTCAAAGGCTTTTTCCCCCCCTCCAGGAAGTTCTGCAAACCAGTCGTAAACAAGGGCTGTTTTCATTTTGTTAAAATCTTTTGCAACACATGATCTGGGAGAATGTTCTCTAGGCATATATTTCTTGTGCAAGGAGCGTAAGTTTTTCCATTATAACAGGGTCTACAAGGAAGGGACTCTCCTCCCCAAAGGAGATCAATGGTATCTTTTTTGCCGATCTTTTCCAAAGGGTTCGTTGGGCCAAAAAGGGCAATCGTAGGACATTTCGCAAGTTTTGCAAGGTGAAGTGGGCCACTATCATGCGTAACTAGGAGTTTTATCCCTTGCAAAAGGCTGATCAATTCTAAAAGAGAGAGCTTTCCAATCAAATTCTTGCAAGTGACCCCATCAAAGTGAGGCGTAACCCATGCATCGGAATTACTCCCTGTTAAAATGATTGGAATTCCCCTTTTTTCTAATTCTTTGGCTAAAGTTACGTAGTGTTGAATTGGCCATCTTCGCAAGGCGTCATCGGCAAGGGGATTTTTTGCGCCCCCCGGTGCAAGGACAATTGCCTTAGGATCTTGATATTTAGAAAAGGTAAGCTCTATTTGCGGGAGTTCCACCTGCAAATGGTCTTTTCCCGATGCAAGGCGCAAGATTTCAGAGCTGTGGTATTGTCCTGGAAGAGGGCAAAAAGATTTTCGTTTCTTTGCGAAGGTAAAACAAGAAATAAGTTGATATCGCCAGTCTGTATGGATAGTGAGAATGAGAGTAAATTTACGACCTGCAAGCTGTAAGACGACTTGAGAAAGCTCTATAAAACGTTGTGCCAGGGTGCCTTTAAAAAGGCGCTCTTCATCAACGACAATGAGTGTTTCTACTTTGCCTTGCAAAAGGGGGGCTGCTTGTTTTCCAATAACCCAGGTGAGGCGTTCATTGTGAAAATAGGTAAGAAGCGGCATCGCCATAACGACATCGCCAATTGCGCCAATTTTGACGATTAAGATTTTTTTTCTATCCATTTTTCTATCTGAGAGTAGACCGAATCGATTGAAATGGCCTCATCTTTTCCAAAAAAAGTTCCTTTTGACGTCTCAGGATACCAAAGTTTTGTGTATTTCCGGTAAAGGACGGCAAATGGGACATCAAGAGCTGCTGCGAGATGAACTGGTACCGAATCGACAGAGACAACTCCGCAGCTTGCTTGCAAAGTTGCAACGAATAAATTCCAAGAGAGCTGTCCACAGAGACGATCTTCTTTTGCAACGCCAGCCTGTTCAATAAACGCCTCTTCTCTTGCTCCATGTCCTGTAAAGTAAACCGCGATCCCAGCTTTTTTGCACTTTTCATAAAGCTCTTTCCAAAAGTGGGGAGGGAATTCTTTATATTCCCCAGAAGAACAAGGGTGAAAGATGAGATAAGGCGCTTTATAGGGAAGTGGTATCTTAGGAATTGCAACTTGCGGTTGAACATGCCCTTCAATACCAAGTTTTTTGAGTAGATTGTCATATTGGATGGTGAGGTAGCGCTCTTCATCCCACGGTGCAATGACATTTAAAAGATGGCTATTTCCTCCAGTATCAAATCCAATGCGCAAAGGAATTTTTGCATGCCACAAGATTGATATGGAATTTGGAAAAAATGGATAGAGGTCAATTGCACAAGAATAATTTTTTTTAGCGATTTCTTTTGCAATTGCGCGGTTTTCTTTAAGGGTATAACGGATCCAAGTCCAAAGCTTGCTAGCAAGGGTAAGTCCAGGTTTACAAAGTACCATGGGAAGGCTTTCTACTTCATGAATCCAATCGATCCCTGCGCACGTTTCAAGTACTTTACGTGAGTTTTTGGAAACAAGAAAACCGATTTTTGCACTGGGAAAATGGGCTTTTAATAGGGGAATTACAGATGTTGCAAGTAGGACATCGCCTAAACTTGCCCAGTTGCAAAGGAGAATTCTTTCCATTGTATCTTTTTTTGGCCGAGCTGAAATCAAAAGATGGGAAGTCCGATGAACCATATCCATTAAACTAGCCAAAAGTTGAATCTTCCATCCAAAACAGAGTAGATTGCGGGTTTTTCTCATGACACCAATATGTTCACAGGCAAATGTAAAGTGGTTTTACATTTGCTAAAAATCAGAAACCATCATAATCGTCAGGTCTGTTTTTGACGATAATTGAGAGAAGGGGGTACCCTTTTTCTTTATGGTTGGGACGGTAGTCAATTTTTGTACGAATGAGTTCCGTTTTCTTCGAGACTGCCTTGAGCAGGCGCTTTTATTTTCTGATGAAGTAGTTGCTGTGGCAGCTTCCCATTTTTTTGATGGGACTTTAGAAAATAGAGAGCTTTTAGAAAAAATTTACACCGCTTTTCCCCAGGTCCAATTTGTAGAATATCCTTTTCTTCCTGCAGCCATTCCAAATTGGATATTTCATGAAGTGAATCTAGAAAACTTTTGGCATTGCCTTTCTAGATGGATCGGATTTTCCAAGCTAAGTAGCCGTGTGAAATGGGTCCTTTTTCTCGATGCTGATGAAGTTGCTGATGGAAAAAGGTTCTCCGCCTGGATGAAAAGGGGTGAGTTTACTGAAGAGAAGGTGCTGAAGCTTGCCAACTATTGGTACTTTAGAGAGCCAATCTATAGAGCAAAATCTTTTGAAGATTCAGTTCTTTTTGTTTCGAAAGATCAAGTAACAGCAGATCTAATTCTCCATTCTCATGAGCGCGACGCTCTTTATGATCTTTCCCGTAAGAAAAAGAAAAGGGGAGTCGTAGGGCTAGATGGCGCGCCGATGTTTCACCATTTCAGTTGGGTGCGGACAGAAGAGGAGATGCTGCGCAAAGTGAAAAGCTGGGGACATAAAAAAGACCGGAACTGGGAAGAACTTGTTCAAGAAGAATTTAGCTCCCCATTTAAAGGGGTTGATTTTGTGCATGGCTATGAATTTCAGACGGTTACAACTCCTTTTGCGCTAGATGGTTCCCTCCCTCTTCCTTCTTATCAAAAGAGAAATATCCAGAGACTTAGCGAAGAAGAAATGGTTTTTTTTGCGATGCAAAAACCCTTCCCTTCAGAAAAAAGAGGGTTTTGGCGTAAAATGGGTCGACTGCTTAAGGAAAGATGGCTGAGTGGCTGAAGGCACGTCCCTGCTAAGGACGCGTACTCACTAAAATGGGTACCGAGGGTTCAAATCCCTCTCTTTCCGTTTTTTTTTTCGTGCTGGTCAAAAAGTCAGCACTTCAGTCATTTTTAATATAAAGGTTTTTAATGGCTGAAGGAGAAAAAAAGCTCCGTATTCCCCCAAACTCCAAAGAGTCAGAGATGATGGTCTTGGGTTGTATGCTAACAAGCATCAACGCTTTGAATATTGCCTGTGATAGTCTTTCTGAGATCGATTTTTATTATAATGAGCATCAGCTCATTTTCCAAATTTTAAAGACTGCTTATTGCACTGATAAACCTGCAGATATTCATCTTATTAGCGAAGAATTAAAACGGCAAAATAAGCTTGATGCAGCTGGCGGAGTGAGTTATCTGACCTCTCTTGCTCAATATGCGGGGACTTCGGCGTATATTGAAGAGTATGTCGAGCTTGTGCAGTCAAAATCGATCTTGCGCCGAATGATTCAAGCAGCGCAAAAAGTTGAAAAAAGAGCGCTAGAAGACCCCTCTGATGTACTCACAGCGCTTGATGAAGCGCAGGCTCAGTTTTTTCAAATCTCACAAGAAAACCAACATAGCCCTGGCGTTTCGATTAAAGACCTTCTCACGGGGGTAAAAGCGGAGTCGAAGCTCCCTTTTTTAAAAGAGCTGCAAGAGAGACAGCAAAAATTTTTAGAAAGAGACCCTACAGCGCCGCCCATTACAGGAGTCCCAACGCATTTCATCGATCTCGATCGACTTTTAAATGGCTTTAACCCTTCGAATTTGATGATTCTTGCAGCAAGACCTGCAATGGGAAAAACAGCACTTGCAACAAGCATTGCAGAAAATATCTGCTTTCGCAGTCAGGTACCTGTAGCCATCTTTTCTTTGGAGATGAGCGCAGGGCAGCTTCTCCATAGGATTATTTGCTCTCAAGCGGAGATCGAATCGGAAAAAATTCAGACGGGTTCTTTGAGTGGAGCTGAGTACCAGCGCATTGTTTCTGTTGTGAATCGGCTGCAAAAACAGACGATGATCATCGATGATCAGCCGGGCTTAAAGATCACCGATCTTCGCGCCCGTGCGCGTAGGCTGAAAGAGGCTTATCAGATCGGCCTTATTGTCATTGACTATTTGCAATTGATTGCTGGATCGGGAAGCAACCGCTCTTCAGAAAATAGGCAGATGGAGATCTCAGAGATTTCCCGTACATTGAAGACGCTTGCACGAGAGCTCAATGTCCCGATTCTGTGTCTTGCACAGCTTTCTCGCAAAGTGGAAGAGAGGCAAGGCCATCGCCCCATGATGAGCGATCTTCGCGAATCGGGCTCATTAGAACAAGATAGCGACGTGGTGATGTTTTTGCTTCGGCGTGAGTACTATGATCCGTACGATAAACCTGGATTAGCAGAACTCATCGTTGCAAAAAATCGCCACGGCGCTGTCGGAACCGTGAATCTAGCTTTCCGGAAAGACATCGCACGGTTCGAGAACTTCACATCCCTTTCGGTATCGCACCCGTCCGGGGGCGGCAGTAACGGGGCGGAATCCGCAGTCAGTGGGCGCTACTCTTCGTCTGATGAATAAAGGTTCTTCTTTTTTAGTTTTTAATGGTGGACCTTCTTGATCTGAATCTGAAAAAGAGTTGTTCGTAGCAAGAGAAGTCCTTGCTGTTGAAGAACAACTATCAAAAGAACTTCGTTTGTCTGAAACCCAAGGCACAGTACTAGGACTAAAAGGCCTCACCACATAATAAGTGGGAGGTGTTGCCACGCAACAGGTTATTGAGCTAGTGTCATGATCTTCTTCTTCCACTTCGCAAGATGAAGGAGGTTCAGAAGTAAAGGTGGGTAGTTTAAGTAAAGCAGAAAATTGCCGCTCTCTGAGTTGTTGAATTTGTTGGGTCTGTTGCTCTGCAAGGATGTTTCCCTTCGCCGTCGATGACAGAGGATATTTATAACGTTCTCCATCCTCTGTATCCATCTGATTATTAGCGTATTTTGTAATTCCTGACATCTCTATCTCCCTGTTGCAAAGTAAAGAAATCCTATGTTTTATAAAAAGAAAACATTAAGAGTCAAGAAATTTTTTGATAGCAGGTCCGCATAGTTATAAGGGATCGTTCATCTATACGAATTCAGATTTTTGTTTTAAATTTTTCAGTGCGTGCTTATATCTGGAAAAAGAAAACTTTTACTAAATGGTACATGCATGTTTGAAAGACCCCTTTTCCGAAAACCTTACTTTATCTTAAGTGTTTCGACACTGAGTCTCATTTTCCTTCATCAGGATTTAAGTGCTCAAAATACATGGACATCGAATGGAGATGCTGGTTACTCAGGAACTGGACTTAACGGCTCTTTAGTTTACTGTATTTGGAACGCTCAATCTGGTGATACCATTAACATGGGATCTGGCGTTTCGCCGCAACAGCCACTTCCTGCATTTATACAACCAAATGTTACATTGAATGGAAATGGGTACACATTAAACGGCTATAGTTCTTTTACGGGGAACACACCCCTATTTTCTGTCGCTACAACTGGGATAACCATTCAGGATGTTAAGATAGAAAATGGATATATGCAAGGGGGAGATGGGGGAGATGGAGCTGCTGAAACTGGCAATGGCTATGCGTACGGAGGAGGCGGAGGTGGTGGGGCAGCTGGTGGCGGGGGCCTATTTCTTGCCCCTAATTCTAGTGTGACCCTCACAGCACCACTAGGAATAACTTATTGTCAAGCAACTGGAGGAAATGGGGGGGGAGGCGCTACTTACTATAATCCATACGCTGACCAAGATCAACTGTGGGTTCTTACTGCTTCAGGCGGAGGTGGTGGAGGTGGTCACGGAGGAGGAGATGGAGGAAGTGCTTCTACGTTTCAATCTGGAGCGGGAGGAGGAGGACATCCTGGTGGAGGCAATAATAATTCCAGTGTTCAGTCTCATACATATTCAGGCGCAGGAGGAAGTGGCTCAGGGAATTCGGGTCCTGGTGGCAGTAGCTCTTATTCTGGGGGGAGTTCTTCTTTCTGTTCCAATACTGGTACTGGTGCGAATACAGCGGCATATGGGGGGGGAGGCGGAGGCGGAACAGCGGGACCAGGAGGAGATGGGTCATGCGGAATTGCGGAGGGAAAAGGGGGAAATGGAGGAGCTGGATTTTCAGGATTTGGCAATTTCGGTGGAGGTGGGGGAGGAGGTGCTGGTCAACAGAATGCTAGCGACGGTCTTGACACATCAGTTGGATCGGGATCAGGCGCTGGTGGAGGGGCTGGATCATGCGCATCAAACGCAGCAACACCGGTAGTCGGAAATGGTGGCCTTTATGGCGGCGGCGGCGGTGGTGGTATGGCTCAAATCGGGCAGTATTATAACGAACCTAATGTCAGCGTGCCGGCTGGATCTGGGAACGGTGGGGGAGGAGCGGGAGGTTATGATAGTACTAGCTCGACTACCCCCATGTGGGGAGGGGCTGGCGGAAGTGCCTATGGAGGTGGTATTTATTTATCTCCATATTCAACGCTTACCGTGAATGGTGCTAATGAAATCTCCGTTAGTGGCAATAGTGTCACAGGAGGATCGGGTGGAACAACATCTGGTGGGTCTCAAGCACCATTTGGTGTTGCTATTGGCCCAAATATTGCAATGGACCAAGGTTCGATCTTGAACATTAATTTTGATCCAGGTGTTCAGTGGTCCCTAACTGGCCTTGATTTTGTAACAACTAATGATGTGACAATTAACTTGCAAGGAGGAGAGCTCTTCTTAGAGATAGATCAATTGCCTGACAACATAACGCTAGCAAGTGAGACAGCACTCATTCTGACGTTCCTAAATGAAGAAGATGTAACAGTCAATGCTGCAAACATTTCAAATGGGGGAAACCTTACTCTCATACCTCCTGCAAATATTACCGTGGCAATCACTGGGCCTATTAGCGGCTCTACTGGAATCATAGAGACTGGCATAAATGGATCAACGCCGGGAGAGTTGGCGATAGATTCTGCTATAAGTGGTAATATTTATTACAATGTAATAACAACTGTTGTCTATGATAGTATAACAGTAAATTCTTACAGTAACTATTCCCTTTCGACAGCAAGTGGTGCGCCACTAGGTTCAACAACAGGGGTACCAACTGGCGGATTGATTACTGCAACCACTTACACTAACTTTGCCAATACGGAAACAAACGTATATGGTGGATCTATTGCTACAACTGATTTTTACAACTACGGTATAATTAATGGGTGCGGGACTATATCTGGAACTGTCACCAACTATCCAGGATCTTATGTGCAGACCGGTTGTTCTCCTACTCCCCTTATAATTGCAGGGAATTTGATTTCAAACCCTAACACTACGATTTCCCCTATATTGGAGGATGATGGCCTTGCAACAATTATAGTTTCAGGAAGTGTGACTTTAGACGATGGGGTCAGTTTAGTGATAAGACCTGAAGCTGGTTGTTATAGACCTGCCAGCACGTATCCTGTAATTACAGCAGGAGGAACATTTACCGGAACATTTTCAAGTGTAGAGATAGGCACTCATTTTCTAACTGCAGATCTTGAATATGGTTCTCAAGGAGTTGCAATTACAGTTCAAAGAGTCCCTTTAAAAGATCTTATAACGGGAGAAAATATAGGCGAAGTAGCAAGTGCATTGGACGCACTTGCGGCATCTGGATATTCAATTCCTTGTGAGGCGACGAAAAAACTTTTTTACAGCTCACTTTCCGAGATTCAGACAGCTTTAGAATCGATGGACCCTGCGCTTTTTAAAGCGTTAACGCTTTCACAAGAAAATAACATCGTGAAAGTAAGAGAGACTTTTAGCTACAGGA
>DATECD010000154.1:0-9777 GCA_035287065.1 Chlamydiales bacterium
AGTAGTTCTCAATACAGTTCCCCCGCGCGCGGATCGATTTTCGGCGGCTTTGACGCTGACTGGACAACCAACTTTTGAACTCATTTCGGTATAGTCTAGATGTAATCGGACAGGAGACCAAATGAAACTAGAAAAAATTGCTTGCCTTTCTCTGCTGTTTTGTACAGCAGCGTTTGCTCAATGCGAAGATGATTTATATGTAAAATCAGATACCAATAATCCGAGATTTTTTCAGCAGAGTAAGCAAAAGCCTATTGTGAATCCGATTCTTTATAGTATTACGTATCTTCCCGAGCAATCATGGGACGTAGATGTCACTGCTGATTATATTTTTTGGCTCTGGTCTCAAGATACAGATCTCTCTAATGGTGGGAGAATCAGTAGTCAAAATAATCTGGACTTCCAACTTAAAACTGCCTTGCTGGATCCTGGATACGCTTCTGGGTTTCAAGTAGGAGCAGGATTTCATACAGGGCCAAAGTCTGATTGGAGAATTTGCACCGAGTATACTTGGTATAGAAATAGCGATTCACTCACAACAAATGTCAATGTCTCTTTACCTTTGCAACCTTTGATATCCGGTACGCTTCTTTATGAAGTGAATCGAGATGTTTCTTTGAGTTTTGATAATGCCGACTTCTTGTTGCAAGGACCTCTATATGCTAGTAAAAGCTTAACCGCATCATTCCTCGCAGGATTGGAAGCGCTTTTTATTACGAGAAAAGTCGATCTTTCAGGATTTCTTGACTTATCGACATCTCTTTTCGATTTGTTTGAACTTGGGGTTGATTTCAGTAACCTTAATAGTGATTTCAAAACAACATCTTGGTCATTGGGCCCAAAATTTGGATTCAACGCAAGCTGGTTGCTCGGAGTGGGTCTAAAGGTTTTAACCAATGTCACAAGTTCTTTGCTATACACGCAGTACTCAAGTAATGCATCAGTTGATGCGTTGGGTTCAATCATTTTTGGAGTGCCTAACACAATCGATACTGAGTTGTCGCTTGCATTGAATAATTTGAACACGCTTCGAGCTGCGTCAACAGCCTATTTGGGACTTGGTTGGGGATATTATTTTTCTGATGACCGATATCACCTAGATCTTGCTGTTGGGTATGATTTCAATGCTTACTGGAATTTTGTCACGGACGCAGTAAGAGCAACGTGGCTACTTCCTGCAACTTTGTATCTGCAAGGCTTGAACATCAAAGCCCGCTTTGATTTCTAATTCTAGTTGAGGGTGCCAGCTTCGAAACAGAGCTTAAGGTACCCTTAATTTCATGAATGCATTCCTATTAACCTCTAGTTTTCTAGTTCATTTGTATGAGATTCAAGGTCTTTCGGCCAATTTTCACTTTTTCGCCTTGGCAAGATACTTGTTTCGATATTGCCTGCGGCTCCAAAAGCAAAAATTGGCTCGAAATACCTTTGAATCTCATAGACAACTGAACCCAAAACTAGAGGTTATTAAATAATTTTTCGCAAATGCGAAAACTACTCACGGGAGTTGCGTTTTTTTTTGTTATGTGGTTTTTGTTTTTTTTTGATAAACTCGTAGAGTTTAATTCCGACAGGATATTTTTAATATGATTTCATGCGCGCGTATTGATAGTGAACATAAGCAATTGTATTTTCAAGGATTGGAAGATGCTCCAGTGCCTTATCAAGATTCAGTTTTAGAAATAAATCCTCGTTGGGCTCATTTTCAGGCCGCTGAAGTTCCGGCCGAAAGGGTATTTGAAGTCTTTGTCAAGAAAAAAGAATTGCATCGGATAGGAATATCGGTAAGTACTTGGGATCAAATTGAAGATAACTATGAAAAATTGAATTCTTTAGTTGAGAGAACGTCTGTAATAGATAAACAACTTGGTAAAGCAGCTGCAATTGTTGCGGAACATGTCTCTGAAAGGCAGTTAACATTTTTCACAAGCCGTAAAACATACATAAATCGGGTAATTAACTCTGTTGATTTTAGATTCGAAAACGATCCAATTTCTATGCATTTACGAACATGGAAAGCAGCTTCCGAACAAGATCGTTTTCCTGGAATCTATATTCAAAAAACAGGACTTCATCGCGATATATTTATCAATGTAAAAGGGTCTTCGCCGATTGGGGGTGGGAGTTTTGGCAAGATAAAAAAAGCAATATGGTTGTCAGCAGGTGAACAAAACGTGACATTAGTTGCCAAAAAAGTGCTAAGAAAAGATAGAATTTCCACGTATAGCACATCGGTATTTGATAGAGAGATAAGGCATCTAAAACAGTTTCGAAATACAAGAGGAATTATTCACCTGATTGCTGGGGGAGTCTATAATGAAAAATACGCAGCGTTTTTTCCAGTTTATGAATATAGTTTGTTTGAATATTTTCAGACAGATCCATTTGTACTCATAACGACTGCAAAAGTTGATGTAGTATCGCAATTGCTTGATGGGTTAACAACTCTTTCTCATATTGGAGTTCATGGCGATCTGAGTCCTAAAAATATCCTTTTAAAAAGAGGTAGTGAGGGGATGATAGAAGCGGTGATCGCAGATTTTGGTGCTTTTCGTTCATTTGGAAGAGAAGAATATGGACTTACGACATTAACAATTGGCTCGCCAGAATATTTTGCTGAAGAAAAAGTGACATCAAAATTAGATGTTTGGTTATTAGGGCATTCCTTATACTTGCTTTTTTTAGAGGGAAACCTTATTCCTGCTTGCTGGGAATTGAAAGAGGAAAAAGAGATTCGTAAATGGGTTTGCGCGCTTTTACCCGATTGGATTTTGAAGGGCTCATTTCATCCTGAAACTCCTCCATCCATTAAAGATCTGATCAATAGAATGCTTGATCCCCGTTTTGATCAAAGACCTGCTCCTAATGAAGCTTTTGAATTATTTTTGAGAGGTCAGTCCTCTTGTGAAGATGTAGAGAGGAGTGAGGCTGCTACTGAAAGTGTGTAATAGTTTATGAGAGCGTGACTACTCCCTCGCCTTTAGGAGGGGAGTAGTCACGAGCCGTTGGAAATTAGAAATCAAACCGAATTTGTGCGTTCAGTCCATGTAAAAACATGTTGCCGGCTACAAGATTGCCTTGTGTGCTAGTAAAGGAAAGCATGTCGAAGTTCCAGTACATAGCAAAATCATATCCAGCAGAGAGTCCAACACGCCAGCTATTATCATTGAAACCCTGGTTCCATCCCATTCCCAAAAACATTTGGAGGATAGGTCTTAGTGTGTTGAAGTTGTTAGGGAATGATTGAGAAAGAGAATTGGTGCCTGTGGGTGTTGTGATTTGGCCATTAGCACTTAGATTATAGTAACGTGCATAGACAAGGCTAGATGTTGCGTTTGCAAGAAATGCAACGCCTTCTCCTAGCAACCAACTTGTATCTAATTCAACTCTTGGACCTAAACACCAGACTTTAAAATGTTTGTCCGTTTGGCTTTGGAGTTGTGTTGTTACGTTGGATAGAGTAACTCCATAAGTACCGTTTAGATTGGTATGATTATGTTGGACCACCCAAAGAGATGCAAGTCCTACTCCAATATTGGATAAGAGACGTTTGCCAAAGTAAAAAGGTCTTTCGAGCAAAAGTTCTAATTCGTTGTAGTTCATTTTTTGATTGAGTGAGACGTCCCCACTAAAAAAATTAAGCCTATCGCTGAAAGTCTCGATGTAGCGATAGTAGGTTCCGGATGAGATACTCGTATTTGATGAAACGCTATTCTGGTACCAAGTGTAGTTCCCTCGAATTTGCCAGTCATCTGCTGATAGGGTAGTAGAGCCAAAGCCCACTTGAAATCCTGAAGCATAGCCGGGAGAGAGAACAAAGGCTTTTTGATGACCTGAAGACGAACTAGACACGACAATGTCTCCTGCTTTCATAGAAGCTTGGGTCCAATCCCAATAGATATAATCGCCAGTGAAAAAAAGATCGTATCCACCTCTGCATTGGTAAGCTGCGCCCGCATTGTAAGCGGCAGGTAGCTGCCCTTTTTGCGAGATTTCGCCAGGGACTAGCTGAGGGGCTGGTGCAGAAGATGGAGTTCGTTTTGATAGAACACCATCGCTTCCTTGCGGGGCCCCATAGGCAATCCACGGGAGAGATGCAGTGACAAGAAAAGAACAAACAAGCTTTCGATAGAACATATTCCTCCTAATAAGAAAAGAAATGATTTAACAAGAATATGCGCAAAAGTCAAGAGAGGCTTGAATGGTGGTCTAAAAATTTGGTAGGATCGCATTCGTTTTATGACATTACTTAAGACTGCGTATTTTTCTACTCCTATTGGTTCTGTACGAGTAGTTGGAGATGAAAAGGCCCTATTTGGTCTTGATTTTGTTGATGAGTTAAAAAAACTTGATGAGCGATGTACATCGATTGATTCTATTGAAGAGGAGCTTCAGCTCTATTTCCAAGGGAAACTGAGAGAATTTAAGACGCCGCTTCAGATCGAAGGAACTCCATTTCAGAAAAAGGTGTGGGAAGAGTTGAGAAAGATCCCCTATGGTACAACGATTTCGTATTCAGAACTTGCCATTGCAATTGGGTTACCGAAAGCAAGACGAGCCGTTGCACAGGCAAATGGTGCGAACCGGTTTGCGGTGTTAATTCCTTGCCATCGTGTGATCCAGGCAGATGGGAGGATCGGGGGATATAACTCAGGCATTTCAAAGAAGGTTTGGCTTTTAGAACATGAACAAGAAGGTGGGAAATGTCGAAAATTGTTTCGGTAGATGCATTAGAGATTTTAGACTCAAGAGGATATCCCACCCTTCAGGTCACAGTTCGCTCGGATAAAAAAGCTGTGGGTGTCGCCTCCATTCCCTCGGGAGCGTCAACAGGAATCAACGAAGCGGTAGAGCTTCGGGACAAAGATCCTAAACGCTATGGCGGAAAAGGGGTACTGCAAGCAGTACGCAATGTCACTGGACCTTTAGCTCAGGTCGTTGTGGGTCAAGATGTATTTGATCAAACAGGGATTGACCGTTTGATGATTGCTGCAGATGGAACGGAGAATAAGTCGCGACTAGGAGCGAATGCTATCTTGGGAATTTCTCTTGCAACAGCAAGAGCTGCTGCACAAGAAAAAGAGCTGCCCCTTTACCGCTATCTTGGGAAAGGGAATGAGCTACTTCTCCCCATTCCTATGATTAACATCATCAATGGAGGGGTTCATGCAGATAATTCTTTGGACGTGCAAGAGTTTTTGATTTACCCCAAAGGAGCTCTTAACTTTTCTGAGGCAATACGCTGGAGCGCAGAAGTATTTCACACTTTGAAGTGGATTTTAAAAGAGAGAGGGGAGGCTATTTCTGTTGGAGATGAAGGGGGCTTTGCTCCCAATTTTCCCACAACAGAAGAAGCTCTTGAGATGATCCTTCTTGCAATTGAAAAAGCTGGCTTTACATCAAAACAAATCAGTTTGGCATTAGATCCTGCAGCCTCTGAATTTTTTGATGAAGAGGCAAAGAGATATGTTGAGAAAAAGAAAAAGGCAAAAGGACTTTCTTTCACATCCAGGACGATCGAAGAGCAAGTTGAATATCTTGCGGGATTGATTCAAAAATATCCGATTGATTCGATTGAAGATGGTCTTGCAGAGAGCGATTGGGATGGGTGGAAGCTTTTGACGCAAAAGTTAGGAAAAAAGATCCAACTTGTTGGGGATGATATCTTTGTTACAAATAGCGCGCTTTTGAAAAAAGGGATTCAGCTTGGGGTTGCTAATGCAATTCTTATCAAACTCAATCAAATTGGGACTTTGACTGAAACAATGGAGTGCATTCAACTTGCCAAGTCTTACAATTACGCGACGATCATCTCCCATAGATCGGGGGAGACAGAAGATTCTTTTATCGCAGATCTGGCTGTTGCAACGTGTGCGGGGCAAATCAAAACCGGTTCTCTTTCCCGCTCTGAAATGATTGCGAAATACAACCGCCTCTTAACGATTGAAAAAGAATTAGGGAAAGAGGCTAAATTCGGTATATATACCGCTCGTGATTCAAGAATCGGTTCTGACCAAAGTCGGCTAGCCATTGAATTTGAAGCTGCCTGGCACGCCTTAGGTTTTTAACCTTGGCGGCGTAGGCAACGACTCCGTCTGCTTCAAATTCAAAGCGCCTCCTTGTCATTTCTAAGGTTCTTGAACCACTCTCGGTATAAAGATGTCTTACTTTTTTTTGTTATTGAGTTCGTCTTGATAGATCCAGCGGCTGATGGAATCGAGTGTGATTACGGCGGCTAGAGGATGGGAAGAGGGATCAACTCCTGGACCTACAGTGTCAAATAGGAAGTCTTGAGAAAGAGATCCTGCGATAATCGCGTCTTGGTAACCGCAGAACGGTTGGTCAGAGACAAAAAGGGCTCTGCAAGGTTCAGGTTCCACTTCAAGGAAAGCGATGATTGTATCTTGCGTGTTGGGACGTTTTAAGTTGTTCCCCTCTTTTTTCATCTCCACTTCAATGAAAAGGATCGGAATCTTTCGCATTTCTTCGGGGAGAGAGGCTTTTTCCCAAATGACGCGAGCTGCTTCTGATTCATTTTTGCAAGAGTCTAAAAGGCCATCTATTTTTGCATCTAAAGGGCGTTTACCTGTGAGCCAGACGATCTTGTCAAACCGAACGCCCTCTTCCCAAAGCGTAGTGAGATAATCCAACCGCTTTTGCATACATGAGGTTGTGGCTCCTAAAATGAGCGCTTTATCATAGGTAGTTTTACATGGAGTCCAGGGGCTATAGAGTCCTTTTTTCTGAGCCCAGTCCACTACGAAAGCCCGATCTTCAGGTGAGAGTGTTTGTTCCATTTCCCAACGCTCTTGCCCATGGTTTCTTAACCACTTCTTTTGCGTTCCAATCATAAGGTCTTCATCTTCAGGTATTTGCAGCTTTTTAGCTAATTCTAATAAAGCGGCTTTTTCAAGTCTGCGGTCCTGAAGCGGGGTTGAGAGGAGAGTCGAAATGAAAGAGAAAGAAAAAAGAATCGTGAGTAAATAACGCATAAAAACAATCTCCTGAAGAAACATAGTAAGGGAACCGGTTCGTTTTGGGCAACTCTTCAAATAGGCTCTATTGTCTATCGGAAGAAGTCACTTTCTGCTATGGGGAAAAAGATGAGGGAGTCTTTTTTTGCCTTTGCTATTTTTCTTGCTGTCACTGGCTGTAATGTGGGCCCCCGTTATGTACCGCCAACTTGCCGGACAGTTGAAGAGTGGAAGGGGCAGGTGCAAAGCGATTGCCTTCCACAGGTGGAACATTGGTGGGATGTTTTTGAAGATGAGGAGTTAGTAAAATTAGAAAAACTCGCTGTTGAGAAGAACCTCGATCTTTATGTAGCCATTCAAAGAGTTGCGGAATCAAGAGCTGTTGCTGGTGTAGCAAGATCGTACCTCTACCCATCTGCCGATTTAAAACCTGTGTTTAACAATGTTCAAGAACTAATTGAGCTCTATGGTGTCCCTCAGGGGCTTTTTCCTTCTTTAAAAACAATTACAAGAGTTCGAGAGCAATTATATAGTCTGCCTGCAACGATGTGGTATGAAGTAGACCTTTGGGGAAAATATCGGGGAACGTATCAGGCAGCTAAGATCTATGCAGAATCGCTTGAGGAAGCTGTACAGGCTCTTTATATCTCGGTTACTACCAATGTTGCGGGGAACTACTTTAACTTGCGGGCGCTCGATGCGCAGATTGCACTTCTCGACAAAACGCTTATTATTGAAAAAGAGAAAGTGAGATTAACGCGCCTTCGTTTTGAAAAAGGGCTTGTTCCCGCCGTTGATCTTTATCATGTTGAAGAAGAACTTGCAAATCTTGAAGCTGAATATGAAGAGTCAGTGCGGCAGCGGATTCCATTCATTGATGCGCTCGCAGTCCTTGTGGGAGAAAATGCCTCTCTTTGGTGTTTTTCTGTACTCCCTTTAGAAAAAGAGCCGCCGCCTATTCCAGCAGGGCTCCCCTCTGAACTTTTGATGCGTAGGCCTGATGTTGCGCAAGCAGAAAAAGCGATGGCCTCTATTCACTCTTTAATTGGCGTTGCTTATGCGACTTATTTCCCGAATATAAAATTGACGAGCACACTTGGATTTTTAAGCCCTGAGTTTTCTCGTTGGATGACGTGGTCTGGAAGATTGTGGCAGATCGGCTCTAACATTACGCAGGTCCTTTTTAATGTTGGTCGCAACTCCTCATATGTGGCTGCAGCGCGTGCTAAATTTGAGGAAGCAAAAGGCCTTTATGAAAAAACAGTTCTTGTCGCATTTAGCGAAGTGGAAGATGCATTGAGCGATATGGAACAACAAAAAAGAGAGTCAGATGCTTACAATCAGGGTTGGAAAAGCGCGCAACAAATTGAAGCTCTATCTTCCATGCGGTATGAAAAAGGGATCATCAATGTCTTTGATGTGTTGACTGCGAAGAAAAATGCCTTTGATGCGGAGAGGAAATGGATCAATGTAGTGGGGCAAAGGTATCAATCTTCTCTTGAACTCATTAAGGCAATCGGAGGCAAATGGGAAGCCCCTTGTGAAAAGTCTCCCTGCTGTCCTTGTGAAGAAGAAAAAGCGTTAAGTGAAGCGGTGGCGGAAGAAGTAACCAGCGATCGTTAAGACAATAAGCGCGATCAGCGCAAGAGGCCAGATATTTTCGAGGACGATAGAGGGGGGGATTGCTTTCAGAAAGGTGCCCCGTGAAATGTAGATGAAGTAGTGGACAGGATTGAAAAGAGTTGCTGTTTGGAGCCAGTTTGGCATGTTTTCGATCGGAGTTGCAAAGCCTGAAAGGAGAATTGAAGGGGTAATGAACACAAAAGCCCCTAAAACAGCTTGTTGCTGTGTTCTACAAAGAGAGGAGATAAAAAGACCTACTCCTGTCACTGCTGCAACGTAGAAAAACATAGCTAAGTAAAGAAGGGAAAGTGAGCCGAAAAAAGGGATCTGAAAGACAAAAAGAATGGCCAAGACGATGATTGTCCCTTCAATCATGCCAATAAAAATTGCTGGGATCGCCTTCCCAATTACAATTTCAGTAGGTGTTAAAGGAGAGACGAGAAGTTGATCAAAAGTGCCTAACTCCCGTTCCCTTGCAACAGCTAAGACGATGATCAGTAGCGTGACTACCATAGTCAAGATGGCTAAAAGACCTGGGACTGTAAACCAAGGGTAGAGAAGGTTGGGGTTGAACCAATTGCGAGGAATGAGCTCAATTTTTGTTATGTGTTGACTGAGGTGCGCTGTGAGATCGAGGTTATATTGAGAGACAATTGTTGCAACGTACCCTGCAATGATCTGAGCCGTATTTGTTTTTCTCCCATCTAAAATAAGCTGAAGTGTAGCGGGTTCTTCTGCATCGATCTTTCTTGAAAACGATTCATCGATGGAAAGGACAATTGTCCCTTTTTGATCATTGATAAAAGGGGTGATTGCTTCAACGGACGGGAGATAGACAAGGTGAGTAAAGTAGGAAGATCCTCGAATCCGTTGGATGAGTTCAAATCCCTTTTCGCCATTATCTCGGTTGAGGATTCCAATCGTGATATTTTGCACATCGAGTGTTGCTGCAAAAGCAAAAACAAAAAGTTGCCAAATGGGAGGAAGGATGAGGACAAAACGACTTTTTTTATCTTTCCATACTGCAATCAACTCTTTTATAATCAAAGCGAAGATGCGAGAAACTCGTTCCATGTAAAGCCGTTTTACATCTAAGATCACTCAAAATTTGGTTGTCCAGTCAACGTCAAAGCCGCCGAAAATCGATCCGCGCGCGGGGGGACTGTACTCAAGAGCTACT
>DATECD010000155.1:0-5587 GCA_035287065.1 Chlamydiales bacterium
CCTCCTCCTAAAAGATCGATGAAGCCATCCTCAAATCGGGGAGCCGTTGGGATCCAATCCTCTTTTTGTATCGGTTTTTTCGTTAGGATATGGATCTTATCTCCTTCAATTTTCCCATCCATCACAAGGTCTTTTTGTGAGAGAAGATCAAAAAGAAGTTCCCGTTTGCTAGTTAAGATTTGCCGAATGTGAAATGTTCTCCCCTCTACTCTTTTTGCAAGATCTGAAGCAGGGCCATAATAAAGAAGAGTTCCTCCATTGAGAAGAATGGTAAGATCCCCTTTTTCTGCCTCTTCAAGATAGGATGTGCTCCAGAGAATAGTGACCCCTTTTTTATGGAACTGTTGCACCATTTTCCAAAGTTCTCTTCGAGAGACAGGATCAACGCCGACGCTTGGTTCATCTAAAAGAAGAATTTTGGGTTCTTTCACAAGCGCGCAAGCAAGTCCTAGCTTCTGTTTCATTCCCCCTGAAAGGGCTGCAGTCAATCGCTTTGTGAAAGGAGCTAGTTGTGTCATTTGCAAAAGAAGATCGAATCGTTCACTTTTCTCTTTTTGTGGTAGCCCTCTTAAGTCTGCATAGAGATTTAAGTTCTCTTGAACAGTCAAATCCTCATATAGGCCAAATCGCTGTGGCATGTAGCCAATGAGCTCTTGGATCTTTTGCCCCTCTTTTTTTGTGCGAAAGCCCCCAATCCGAATTTCCCCTTTTGTCGGGTGCAAAAGAGCTGCTAAAAGGCGAAGGAGTGTTGTTTTCCCAGCGCCATCAGGCCCCACTACCGTGACAAATTTCCCTTCGGGAATAGAGAGAGTGATGTCGTGAAGAGCTTGCATCCCATCGAAAGTTTGGCCCACTGCATCAATCTGGATGATCTCCACGTTAGAACCCTATTGTTGAGAACCATTTATACCACGATCGGTCAGGTTCTGTGAATTTTGGAGGGCTTCAGAGTGGTCCAGATTTGAACGATCGTGAGGAGAGCTGTATTGTCGCAATACAGCAGGCGTTGGATCGTTTAAAGATGGGCTGCTATGATGGCCCTCCAAATTCACAAGACCTGACTGATCGTGGTATAGCTTTACAGTCACAGGCATCCCCTGTTTTAAGCCCCAATCGGGATTATCAGCATAGATCCGCACTCGGTAGACAAGATCAGTCCTTAGTTCTGTTGTTTCCACTGTTTTAGGTGTAAATTCTGCAACAGGAGAGATAAAGCCGAGTTTTCCTTTATAGACTTTGCCTCCCTTAGTGTCTGTGTAGATATCAGCTCCCATTCCCAGTTTCACAACGCCAAAAAGAGGTTCAGGGATATAGGCGCGAACCCATACGGGGGAGATGATAGAAAGGGTGTAGACGGGGTCTGACTCTAAGACAACAGTTCCAGGTTCTCTAATGCGAGTGAGAATTGTCCCATCAGTTGGCGCATAGAGTTTTGTATTTTCTAGATTAGTCTTTGCAACTCCTAAAGCTGCATTTGCTGCCTTAAGATGTTCAAAATAGACATCTCTCGATGTGCGCGCATTGTCGTAGTCTTCTTGCGATACGCCCCCAGATCCGATGAGTTCTTCTCTTCTTTGAAAGATCTCCTCCGCATTTTGTAAAGAAAGACGGATGGCTAAGGAGTTGGCTTCAGCCTCCAAGACTTCATCAGCATAAGGCTCCGCATCTAGCCAAGAGAGAAGAGTCCCTTTAGGGATATAATCTCCCTCCTCAAACGGCATTGCCATAACTTTCCCATTGGCCCTAAACCCGAGATCCACCTGTCGCACATCGACATTGCCGTAAAGAGTGATTGTTTGAAGCCCCTTTTTCCTCTCTTTTGTGTAATAAATGACACCCACGAAACAAAAACTCGCAAAAATAAGAAATGCAATCAAAAGTGCAGTTTTCCGTTCCCACATAATTTGTGAAATACTGCACCTAAATGCACAAAGTCAAGGTTCATAGACCTTATTGCGTAAAGAATTTTTTAACCTCCGGTTACCTCAGTCTTCTTAAGTTCTTTGTAGTCAAGCGGATGAGCTACCCCATTTTTCTCTTAGTTATTGATAGTTAGTGAGTTGTGGTTTGTTGAGAATTAGGCATTTATAGCTTCAAAAATAGATTGAAAATTAAAATTGAATTTGATACTATTAATTACAATTAAAGTGGATTTTAGTTAGCATGACAGTATTAAGTTTATTGCCGCGTGCGGTTGATAGTAGCAACATAGGATTACCGATAGAAGCGGCATGCTCTTCCGGTCCCTCTTCCATGTCTCAAATAGGAAGTTGCGCATCAAAACAGGTAGAACACAAAAAAATTTCTTCTGAAGCGCTAAGAATATTCCGCGACATACTCAATCCTCACCTTTTAGGAAAAATTGAAAAAATCCAAGAATCGGAAAGAGAAATAGCTGAAATAAGGAGACGCATTTCAGAAAGTCTTCAAAGAACAATCGCCACCTACTTAAATTGTCACGAAGATGGGAAGGGAATTTATTATCCGGTTGATTATGAAAATTATTTAAAAGTGAATGGTATCACTTCTTCTGAAATAGACCCTTCAAAAGGGTTTGCAAATCCTGAATTTTTTGAAAAAAGTAAATATCGATCTCTTACTTTCGGTCTGAAGGAAGGGAAAAAAGCTTCTGAGGCGCTCTTAGCTTTTTTAACCGGTCCCACTATAGCCGATTGTCTAAACAGTACATACGCCTGTTTTTACCAATGCCTTTTAGATGTTCTGGGAGAAGAAAAATTTAACATCTTATTTAGCTTCTCGTCTCATCCATTTTCTCTAGAAATCTCTCAGGACCATTTTTTCGAAGGAAAGCCCATAATTCACAATCTCGTGATACAGCGCGAAAAAACTAACAATCCCATACGAGTTGGTGATAGATGTTTTTTTAGAGGAGTAGCTGGATTTGGAGAGAAGCACCCAGCAGGCTGCGAAGCAGGATGGAGCGTTATATGTACTGGAATCAATTCTGAAGGAGAACCCCTTTTTGCTGGGCATGGAATTAAGACCCCTTCTACGAAATCGGAAATTGAGCAATTACTCCTAGACGCTTATCGCAAACCCTGTTCAGAACGAGATATTAGACACTTTGAAGAGAAGGAGGGCCTCAAGTACATACAAAGATTCTTCCCGAACTATTTATCCTCAGAAGCTCCTTATGAATACATTGCCGAGCGTGAAAAACCATATCTTCGCAAAGAACGTATCTATCTAAACGCCGAAAAACTTGTAGAACTTGTCAAAGTTAAGCCAGATCTCAAGTCTCTTTTCGATATTATTTTTAGTCACTAACCAATTAAGGGAGTAAAGAAGGCGATTTCTCGCACTTCTCGACTCCTTTGCGTGGGGAAGAGTTATGCTCAATTAAGAGGGCGTGAAAGGGGGAAAGGGCCAGCAATACTCGTGATTACGATACTCAGAGTAACCTTGGCAATTTGGATTAGCGACGCTTTCTAAATTTTCGCAAGATTGAAGAGTAGGCGTATCCACTGTCTGAGATGTCTTATCGAGTCCGTAAGCTGGTGGGGCGTATATTATATTTGTTTCCATTTTCTCACCTTTATTTAATTTTTCTTCTTTCAGCCTAAGCGTCATTGTAAGTTGCTGGATCGCCAATTGCAGCGATCGACTCGTTTAACGCTTTCTGATTTTCTGCAAACGATTTGTAGAGTTCTTTGCATCCCGCTTGTTGGTCTGCATTTAAAGAGTTATACGTTTCGTATGCTGATGTATTGTTTACAGAACTAATGTCCATTCTTTTTATCTCCTTATTTTCCCTTACCATTATTATAGCATATTTTTGACTAATTTGTCAAATTTTAATTATACTATAAGTTGTTGATAGTTAGGTTGTTGCGAAATAAATGGAACGATGAATAGAAAATATGGTGAAATGGATGCTTTGGGCTGCAATAGGCTGCACATTTAGGAGAACGGAATCTTAGGGAAGAAACAACGAATAGGGAAGGGGCGGGCACAGGATATAGGTTTTAAAGGAAGTTCAATATGCGCTATCAATACGAGTCCGAGAAATTCGTTTATCGATCATATTGCTCCTTTGGCCTCGCTTCTCAATATCCCCTTGTTGATTAGCGATGAAAAAAATGGGGAGCTGACGAGGCGCTATTACCCGGAAGTGAACGTTCAATATTGGCCTGATTTTGAGTTTCGCTTAAGAGAAATTGCAGAAGAGTTCGATGGGTTGGTGAGCTGCGATTATTGGGGAGGTGAGCAAGCTCTTGCCTTTCGGTTGCATACGCAAAAAGCGATGAAGTTCATCTTTTGTCCTCATGGGCAGTCAGATAAGGGATATCAATCGAATACATTAGATCGATACGCAGTTCAAGAGATTGTCCTATTATACGGTTCTTTAATGAAAGAGATGTTAATTGATTTATCTCTTTGGGAATCGATTCCTAAATCGATTGTCGTGGGGAATTTTCGTCGTCTCTATTATCAAAAAAATAGAGAAAGGCTTCTTAAAGTCGCAAAAGATGAAATCTTTTCTAAGCTGAATCCTGCAAATCGAACCCTTCTTTATGCCCCAACTTGGAATGATGAGATGCAATCGGGAACGTTTTTCGAATTTGGGGAGCAACTTTTTAAAGAACTACCCTCTCATTGGAATCTCATCATCAAATTGCATCCCGATATAGAGCAAAGAGAGCCTGTTTTATTTCATCGACTATCGCTCATTGAAGAAAGAAGAGAAAATTTTCTTGTGGTGACCGATTTTCCTCTTGTCTATCCTATCTTAGAGATGGTTGACGTCTATTTAGGCGATTATTCCTCAATTGGGTACGATTTTTTATCTTTCCAAAAGCCGATGTTTTTTCTACAAAAGCCCCATCTTCTTCAGGCAAAGCTTCACACGTGCGGCCATGTGTTAGATCGCTCAAACCCCATTTTTCCCTCAATTGAGGAGAAGATTTCTCAAGATGCTTCTCTTCAAAAAACAAGAAAGCGACTCTATGAGCAAGCGTTTACCCCAGTTCATGATTTTGAAGGGGTGTATCAAGGGATTTTGCAGTGAAGGGGATTTTAGTTGGTTCCAATGCGCGTCAAGAGTGGCTTCTTCCTTGGTGGTGGGAGCGCTATTGCCGTCATAATCGTTATCCCGTGACATTTGCCGATTTTGGCCTATCTCAAGAAAAGAAAAAATGGTGTCAAGAACGGGGTTCTTTACTCTCTATTTGTAAGTCCCCTTTTTTTGTAAAAGATCGAAATGATGTAGAGGGCCGTTTTGTTGAAGAATGGGAAAGCAAATATCCAGATACCTTTTGGGAATCTCGAGATGCTTGGTTTAAAAAACCGCAGGCGTGTCTACAAACCCCCTATGAGCAAACAATTTGGCTCGATATCGATTGCGAAGTGGTTCAACCATTAGATGATCTTTTTTCTTTTGGCATTGGATTGGCTGTAGACTCAATTGCAAGCGCGCAATCGGTAGATTTTCTTATCTACAATTCAGGTGTTATTTCTTTTCAGAAAAACCACCCCTTGATTGTTGAGTGGGCAACGCTTTCTTTTGAAAAAAATGGTTGTTTTCGCGGTGATCAAGATCTTCTTTCTCACATCATCGCCGAGAAAA
>DATECD010000156.1:0-9285 GCA_035287065.1 Chlamydiales bacterium
ATATCCACTTTTCTCAAGCTCTTCAGCGACATTGATTAAGCCGCCTGCATTGATCACGAAGTCGGGCGCGTAGAGGATCGATCTTTCGCGAAGAAGATTTGCGTCGCTATCAGCTCGTAGTTGATTATTTGCTGCTCCTGCAACTGCTTTACAGCGTAAATTGGGGATCGTATCTCGATTTAAGATTCCACCGAGCGCGCAAGGGGCAAGAAGGTCGCATTCTACACTTAAGATTTTTTCAGGATCTACTACTTGAGCGTGATATTTTTTTCCGAATATTTCAGCTTTTTTCATGTCGATATCAGATAGGATCAATTCTGCTCCTGCCCAGAAAAGGGTATCAATTAAAGAGCTTCCGACGGTCCCTAAGCCTTGGACTGCTATTTTTTTTCCCTCTACAGAATCGGAGCCAAATCTTTTCTTTAACGTTGCCTGGATCCCGCGAAAAATGCCCCATGCAGTAAATGGGCTTGGGTTTCCGCTACTTTTTGGGTGGGGGGTTCCGACGACATAAGGGGTCCTTTCAAGGAAGGTTCTCATATCTTCAAGGTTGGAGCCCACATCTTCTGCGCAAACATATCGCCCTTGCAGTTTCTGCACAGCATCTGCAAATGCACGAAGGAGCTCAGGGGTTTTTTGTTTTACCGGATCGGCGATGATCACGCTTTTTGCCCCCCCGTAACCTACTCCTGCAATTGCTGACTTATAGGTCATCGCTTGAGATAGTCTTAAAGCATCTTCAAGGGCAATTTCAAAAGAAGGGTAGGGTTGAATGCGGGTTCCCCCTAAACCGGTGGCTCCTAGAGCGGTACTATGGATGGAGATGATCGCGGTGAGCTTTACCTTTGGATTTGTGACCTTGAATACGTGCTCAAAGCCCTCTACTTGGATCGATTCTAAAGTGGTTGCTTCAGATTCTGTAGAAAGTGAAAAATTCACTGGGATCCTCCTGTTTGCAAGCAATATATCATTTTGAGGGTGCGAAAATCAAGAATGTCTCTTGAAATTTAATTGGTTGACGAGAGATCATGCTTTCTAATTTCAACTTTAGGTTTTGATGACAACCTCCTTAACGATTTCTGCTGAGCAGAAAAATGATCTTTTGAAATTCCTCAAAAAGAATCGAGGAGCGGATCTAGTAACGACTTACTTAGCATTTATTGAGGAAAAGTATCGCCTCCATCCCGTTCTTTTCCCGAGAGAAAAGACAATTTACCAGAGTATAGAAGATTTGATTTTACGCCTTGAGTCTCAAGGAAAATTGTGGCGGGAAACAGAGATTGTCATTCAGTTTGGACAACAGAGTGTCAATGAATTGACAAAAAAGATTTACATTTGCCCCTTTACTGGGAAGGTTTTTGGAGACAATACCCATCCAAATCCTCAAGACGCCATTTACGATTGGGTCTCTACTTGCCCCGAGAATAAAGAGCGCATTGGAGGGCTCCCTGTTAAAAGGTTCTACGTCTCTGAAGATCCTGAAGTCATTAAAAATTATATTAGCGAGAGAAAGGCTTCAGTCAAA
Organism: Chlamydiales bacterium; assembly: GCA_035287065.1. Taxonomy (GTDB): domain Bacteria; phylum Chlamydiota; class Chlamydiia; order Chlamydiales; family SM23-39; genus JAGWKO01. Next base: position 1,526 of record DATECD010000156.1, read on the forward strand.
AAAGTTGTGTACTCATCTGCGATCACGGGAAAGCTATTTAATAGCAAAGCGGCAGTGATTGATGATTTCAAAAAAAACCATGTAAAGTCCTTAACTTTTCTTGAGGTTCAAAACCAGAACCGCTATCAACTTGAAGAACATTTTCTTGAGTTTATCGAAAAGCATTTGACAGAAGAAAAGATTGCTCAATTTGTAGAAGGCCTTTCTGGGTATCCTGAGTTCCAGCCCTATTTGGAAAAATGGGTCGAGTCGGAGTAGTCCTTAAATCTACAGAGGAGATGCAAAGCTTTGGCCGAAGGGTGGGAAGCTTAGTTTCCCCTGGAGACGTCCTCCTTCTTTATGGAGATCTAGGTGCCGGCAAAACAACTTTTGTAAAAGGAGTGGCAAGCGCCTTAGGTGTGGAATCTTTAGTGCAAAGCCCAACTTTTACCTATCTCAATGTCTATGAGGGGAAATTCCCCTTTTATCACTTCGATCTTTACCGAATGAAGAATGCCCATGATTTTTTCTCTATGGGTTTTGATGAGTATCTTGGTGTCGCTGGTGTCGCTTTGATCGAGTGGGCTGAGCGGCTTGAAGGGTTTTTCCCCGATATATCGAATGCTTTCTATTTTTTACATGAGAAAGAAGAGGAACGTATCTGTTATTATGAGGAGAGATGGGATTCTTAAAAAAAGAGACCTTTATTTGTTTGGACTGTGAATCGACAGGTCTAGAGCCTAAAACGGATCGGATCATCGAGATTGCAGCGGCTTCTTTTACGTTCGATGGAATCGTAGAGAGTTTTGAGTCTTTGATCGACCCTGAGTATGAAATTTCAGAAGAGTCTCAAGCGATCCACCATATCAATAATGAGATGGTGAAAGGGAAACCGAAAATCAGCGCCATATTACCCCAAATCCTCAAGATGGCTGAAGGGAAAATCTTAGTTGGACACGGAATTGGATTTGATCGGGCCCTCATTTGTGCAGAAGCCATTCGCTACCAAATCCCTTGTAAGCTTGAAGAGAGGCCCTATTTTGATACGCTTCGGATGGCGCGTCTTTATGGAGAAAGTCCCGTCAATTCCTTGCAACAGCTAAGACAGCATTTCAATATTGAGCCAGAAGGTGCCCATCGCGCAATGAGCGATGTACTTGTAAATATTGAGGTATTTAAGCACCTTGCCAAACCCTACCAAACAACGAAAGAGCTCTTTTCCATTTTGGAAAAGCCCATTCGACTGCGAGCGATGCCCCTTGGAAAGCATAAAGGGAGACAGTTCGATGAAATTCCTTTAGAGTATCTTCTTTGGGCAGAGAGAAAAGATTTTGACCAAGACCTTCTCTATTCGCTGCGAACTGAGATTCGGAGTCGAAGAAAAGGGGGTAAGTTTGAGCAATCGACAAACCCATTTAAAGATTTATGACGTACCGTTCATTGAAAGATCTCCCCATTAGGGGTAAAAAAGTCTTGATGCGTGTCGATTTTAACGTTCCTTTGTCCAAAGAGGGAGTGATTACAGATGATTCTCGCATTGTTGCAGCGCTTGAGTCGATTCAGTATGTCCTCAATCATGGAGCGGCGTTGATTTTGATGTCCCATTTGGGCCGGCCGAAAGCAACTGTAGATCCTAGGTATTCACTTGCGCCAGTTGCAAAGCGTCTCTCAGATCTTTTGGGAAGAGCTGTCCTTTTAGCGCCCGATTGCGTAGGGCCAGCTGTTTTGAAAATTGTTTCTCTTCTTCGTCCAGGTCAGGTGGTCCTTTTAGAAAATGTCCGTTTTCATGTAGGGGAAGAGGAACCTGAACAAGATCCTACACTCGCTAAACAACTTGCAGAGCTTGGCGATTGCTATGTAAATGATGCGTTTGGCACCGCACATCGGGCACATAGCTCGACAGCATTGATTGCAAAATATTTTCCAGAAAAAGCTGTGGCTGGGTTTTTGATGGAAAGAGAACTCGATCATCTTTTGCCTCTTCTTGAAGGTCCAAAACGCCCTTTTTATGCGATCATTGGAGGTGCAAAAGTGTCAACAAAAGCAGGGGTGATTCACAATCTTCTCAAACGGGTCGATCATCTTTTTCTCGGCGGGGGGATGACCTACACATTTCTTAAAGCGCAAGGAATTGGAGTGGGCGATTCGATTGTTGAGGATTCAGAAGTAAAGTCGGCAAGTGAGATTTTAAAACATTCCACAACAGTGCATCTCCCGCTAGATTTGATCATTGCGAACGCTTTTTCTAATGACGCTGAGTGGAAGGTGATTGATGTCCAAGAGGGGATTCCACCTGGATGGCAAGGGATGGGGATCGGGCCAAAAACTGTGGAAAATTGGTCGCAGTTTTTTCACAAAGCGGAGACAATTTTCTGGAATGGGCCACTGAGTGTGTTTGAAATGCCCAACTTTGCAAAACCGACACAAGAGGTTGCCAAAATACTTTCTGTACTTCATGCAGAGGTGATTGTGGGAGGTGGGGATTCAGTGGCTGCTATCCAACAGATGGGATTAGGGGACAAGTTTGCTTACCTTTCCACCGGAGGGGGAGCTGCTTTAGAACTTTTAGAGTTCGGCCATCTCCCAGGGATTGATGCCTTAAATGGAGACTCATGAGCTTACCAAAGATATGGGCTATTGGTGATTTACACCTTAGTTTTGGGGTAAAAGATAAAAGCATGGATCTATTTGGTCCAGAATGGGAAAACCACGCAGAGCAGATCGCATCTCATTGGAAAGCTTGCATCCATCCAGATGATCTTGTGCTCATTCCAGGAGATATTTCTTGGGCCATGCGACTGGAAGATGCGCTCATCGATTTAGAGTGGATCGATCGTCTTCCTGGGACAAAAGTGATGATTAAGGGAAACCACGATTATTGGTGGGGCTCTTTGAAAAAAGTCTCCTCTCAACTTCCCCCCTCGATCCATTTGATTCAAAATCAGGCGTTTCATTGGCGCGGAGTTGCAATTGGTGGAGCAAGGCTCTGGGACACCCCGGAATATGGTTTTTCTAAATATGTTGAATTTAAAGAGAATCCGAAGGAAAAAGCTCCCAATGCAGAAGTCATCGTGCAAGAAGAGATGAACCAAAAGATCTTTGATCGTGAGTTACATCGCCTTGATTTAAGCCTTCAGAGCTTTCAGCCGGAGAGCCAAATCCGCATAGCCATGACGCACTACCCTCCAATTGGAGCCGATCTTGCTCCATCTAGAACATCTCAAATTTTAGAGAAATATGGGGTTAAGATTTGCGTTTTTGGCCACCTTCATGCAATTAAAGCGGGGATCCCTCTTTTTGGAGAGAAGAATGGAATTCGTTACGTCCTCACCTCAGCTGACTACATCCGCTTCCAGCCGGTCCCGATCCTGTAAGAGACCTTTTATCTTATTGGAAGTGATGATCGCACTTGCGCTTGCTATGATCTGCGCGGTCCCTCTTCTTACAAAACCGATTCGGATCTTTCGCTCAGAGATAAAATTCATCGAGGAAGGGGAGAGAGAAAGACTTGCTGATTGGACGTTTTCTGAGATTAAGGCAGAACTTTTCATTAAATCAGATTTTCACCATTTGCCCTCCCTTCATGAAACGATGGGTCCAATTCAATTACCTCCTATTTCCATTGAACTTCCGAAGCTTTCTCCTCGTGTTGTCAATAGATCTTATGTTCTTTACTGTAAGGGGGAAAAAGAATCTAAAGAGGGAAAGTCGTTTAGGCTTTTTTATGTAAAAATCCATTTCACGCCCGACTTATGGGGGAAAAAAAAGATTTATGAATATCGTCTAGCAGTTGACGAAGAATCTGTGAAACCGGTATCTCTCGGAAAATGAAGTTTTGGCGTACGATTTTCACATTTGTCCCTGGGACAGCTCTTTTTTTCATGGACCAAACGATTTTGCCAGTAGCTCTTCCAGCTATTCAAAATGAATTGGGAGCAACTGATACAGAGTTACAGTGGAGCGTCAATGCGTATATCTTGGCAATTGCTATATTTCTCCTTATTGGTGGCAAACTTGGAGATAGTAAAGGGCTTCGAAAGATTTGGGGAATGGGAATCGTCGGATTTACTGTATCTTCAATTCTTTGTGGGTTGAGCATAACACCGGACATGTTGATTTGGGCTCGCTTCTTACAGGGAGCTTTTGTTGCCTTCATGATTCCTCCGCAAAATTCTCTGTTGCGTCACATGTTTCCTGCGACTTCTTTAGGACGAGCGATGGGATGTGTCGTGAGTATAGGGTCGATTTTCTTAATGTTGGGTCCCATTGTGGGTGGGTATCTTACAGAAACTCTTTCGTGGCGTTGGATTTTTTGGGTGAATGTCCCCATTGGTGTAATCGGTCTTTGGACAGCTCTTACCTGTTGGCCATCGCCTAAATCTGTTAAAAGTCCAATTGATAAACTAGGTTTTTGCTATTTTGCAACAGGAGTTGGAGCGTTAACTATTTTTTTTATGCAGGTAACAGAATGGGGTTGGACTTCCCCCCTTTCTTTAACGATACTTTTCATCTCTTTGATTTTTCTCTCTCTTCTTTTTTTGCGAGAAAAAAAAGTACCGCATCCTTTTCTTGAAATCTCACTCTTTAAAAGACCTCTTTTTGCAGCGATTAACATTAGCGTAAGTACAGCGCAGATCTTCATGATGGTTGGTGTTTTTTGGCTCCTCTATTTTCAGCAAGTTTTACATTACACTACAATGCAGGCGGGCGTTCTCTCCTTTATTTCTGCATTTCCAGTTATTTTCGCCTCTCCATTGGCAGGGTATCTCTCAGATCGCCTCGGGCCAAAACTTCCTGTAGCAATCGGATATCTTTTTTTGATTTACACCTGTTTTTTTCTTGGATTTTTCCCGATGCCATCTCTTGCCAGTCTTGTAATTGCTCTTTTTATTTTTGGCATGGGGATCCCATTTCTTTTGACCCCCTCTTTTTCTAAAGCAATTACGACTGTTCCTCCCACCAAAACAGCTATTGCAGTGGGAACATTGATCACACTTCGAATGGTAGCAGGGTCTATGGGACTTGCCTGTATGTATCTATTGCAAAGTAGCGTCTACACAAGATGGTTACCAGTTGTTGGCGCAAAAGAGGCTTATATTACAAGTTTTTCCACTCTCCATTTTGCCCTAGGCTTTTTGATCATCGTGAGTTTTGCCTTTTCCTTCCTTTTACACACCCGCAAATCGGGCCACGAACTGCCCGAATTTCCTGGAGAAGGGTGGGATTAACACTATAGTTCAAAGCCATCGGGGATGATGGTGCCGGCGGTGACGATGATGATGCCATCGCGGATGAAAATGCCATTGCCATCGTAATGGGTATGTTTATTTTTGTTGATCAGTTTGACGTTGTTGCCAATTTGAACATGTTCATCGATGATTGCTTTTTCGATGAGGCAATTTTCCCCAATCCAAAAAGGGATTTCTAAAGGTTGATCTTGGTGTGTTGGGGGCATGTAGAAGTGATTGCCCATCATGACTGTATCGCGAAGGATCGTCTTTTTTTTAATATGGGAGCGGAGGCCGATGATGCAGTGTGAGATCTCTTCTGCTTCAATGATACTTCCCTCACAGATGATGGAATCTTTAATCAAGGTTGATGAGATTTTTGGGCCGGGAAGGAAGGTGGGTCTTGTGAAGATCGGGTTTTTCTCATCATACGTATTGAGTTTTTGGGTAGAGTCCGTCAGACTGAGATTTGCTTCGTAGTAGGAAGTGACTGTGCCGATATCTTCCCAGTAACCATCATAGATAAAGGCTGCGGTACGCCCTTTTTGAACGGCAGTAGAGATTAAGTGATAGCCAAAATCTGCGCGATCGTCTTGACGCAAAAGTTGGATGAGAGCCTCTCTTGTAAAGACGTAAATTCCCATTGAGGCAAGGTAGTGCTCTTTTTCAGGGCAGTCGAGATGATTTTCTTGAATAAGTTCTGAAGAGATGCGAAAGGGGTTTCTGATTTTGGGATCTTTAGGTTTTTCCACGAAATCGATCACTTTGTAATTATCATCGATTTTAAGAAGTCCCATTCGTTCGGTCTCTTTTTCGTGAATGGGGATTGAGGCGATGGTTAATTCTGCCTTTTTTTCTTGAGCAAAGGCGATCATGCTTTGGAAATTGATATTATACAGCTGATCTCCTGAAAGAATTAAGAAATAGTCCGCTGTAGATTTTAAGAGTGTAGGAAGGTTTTTGCGCACAGCATCTGCAGTACCAGCAAAAAAAGAGCGCTCCCCTTTTTCATTTTCTTGAGGAGTTAAGACATCGATAGAGCCTGGATTGAAGCGATCAAAATGGTAGGTTTGCTGGATATGGTGCTCAAGTTCGCCTGAAAGATATTGGGCGATGACGAAGATCTGCCTAAAGTCAGAGTTGATCGAATTTGAGATGGGGATGTCGATCAATCGATAGCGCCCTCCATAGGCAACTGCTGGCTTTGAATGGTTTACGGTTAATGGATGAAGGCGTGTTCCTTGTCCTCCTGCTAAAATGACAGTTGCGACTTGAACAGCTTCTCTTTTCATCCTATGGCCCTATTTTTTGGACCATAGAATTAATTTAATTATTTTACAACAGGAGCAAATAAATGAGCATTATAACTAGATCGAATAAAAGGACCTGCATGCATATTAGGTACTCCTAATTTTTTACCGTATTCTGCGTAAATTGCAAATTGTTCAGGAGTGATGAACTCTTTGACGCGGAGCTTTGATCTGCTGGGCTGAAGGTATTGGCCGATTGTAATAATGGAGCACCCGGTTTCAAAAAGGTCTCGGATTGTCTCTTGGACTTCCTCTTCTTTTTCGCCTAACCCAACCATGATCCCAGATTTTGTATAGAGAGTTTTTTTAGATTCTTTTGCGTGGCGTAAGATAGAGAGTGTCCGATCGTAATTGGCTTTATGACGCACTCGGGGAGAAAGGGAGCGGACCGTCTCAATATTGTGGTTGAAGATCTCAGGTTTTGTATCTAGCACACAATCAAGAGCTTTGAAATCACCGGAAAAGTCAGATGTGAGGAGTTCAATTGTTGTGTGCGGGGCGCGTATCCTCACAGCTTGAACAATTGCCGCAATGTGGGAGGCGCCTTGGTCGGGAAGGTCATCTCTTGCAACCATTGTGATCACGACATGTTTTAAGCCAAGTTCTTCAACAGATGCTGCAATACGCTCAGGTTCATCTCTTTCAGGGCCGTCTGGTTGTTTTGAGAAGGCGATATCGCAAAAGCCGCAGTTACGGGTGCATTCTTTACCTAAAGCCAAAAAAGTCGCTGTTTTTTTTGTATAACATTCAGAGCGGTTGGGGCATTTTGCCTCCTCGCAAACGGTATTCAGCCGATATTTTTCTAAAATCGCATCTGTTTTTAGCATTTGGGAGCTGTCGGGGATTTTCCGATGAAGCCAGGAGGGGAAACGACCACTTGGCGTTTGAGAAACCTCTTCCTCATTGAGAATCTTTAATTTCTCGCTCATGCTTTTGCCTTGCTTGGAGGAAGGTGGATCGGGCGTCCTGCTGCTAAAAGAGCACACTCTAGCCAACATTCAGACATTGTAGGGTGGGGATGGATCGTTTCAATCAGTGATTCTACCGTGAGCTCATTTTGAATGGCTAAAGCAATTTCAGAGATCATGTTAGAAGCCTCGTGACCAACGAGAGTAGCTCCAAGGATTTCTCCTGTCTTTTGATCGATGACAAGATGGGCAAAGCCATCTGTGTCCATGGAAGCTTGCGCTTTTCCAAGAGCCTGGAAGGGGAATGTAACAGCTTTGACTGGGTAGCCTGCCGC
>DATECD010000157.1:0-10917 GCA_035287065.1 Chlamydiales bacterium
TGTGACTGGATTAAGCGGTATCTTTTGCATCCTGAGCGAGAAAGGGCAAATGAACAACAAGCGCTTTTCCTTAACAAAAAGGGAAGTCGGATCACATCTCGCTCTATCGATCGCAATTTTTCCCGCTATTTACAAGAGAGCGGGCTTTCTGAAAAGATCACTCCCCACACAATTCGCCACACAATTGCAACGCATTGGTTAGAAAAGGGGATGGATTTGAAGACGATTCAACTGTTGCTCGGTCACGCATCGCTTGCAACAACAACGATCTATACACACGTTTCATCAAAGTTGAAGCGAGAGGTTTACGATAAATCACACCCTCGAGCAAAATGAGCAAAATACATGAGCAAAATAATTCTTGATGCATTTGGACTTGCATGGCACGCTGGGGTGAATTTTAAGAGCCATGCGTTAGATGGAATTTTTTGAACATGAGGGTTTCCTTAGATTAATACAGATCATCGTTTTTCTTTTTGGCGTCTTACTTTCAACTACTATATTGATGCCTAGGGGAATACTGTTTTACCAGAAGTGGAAAGAAGAGAAGAAGAAAAGAGATCTCTCCTCTGCTATTACCTATTTTTCTGGAGGGGTGTTCATTCTTTTGTATTTTTTGAGCATTATGATTATTGATTACACCAGATAATGAGGTGTTTGTGCGAGGTCGTCTAATTGCGACGCTGTGTTTTGTTTGACGATCAATCCTCCTATTGGAGGAAAGTTTGGAGTGGCTCTGGTGATGTCAGGGTTTGGTCTTATGACCCATGCTCTGAATAATATAGTCGTAGACTATCAAGAAAAACAAGCTCGTCTTGCAGAACTGGATCGATTGCAACAACAGTCAGAGGATGTTTCGCAAATGACTGCACCGTCGTCACCTTCTCGCTGATGAAAAAGTCTATACAATTGCAACGCATTGGTTAGAAAAGGGGATGGATTTGAAGACGATTCAACTGTTGTTCGGTCACGCATCGCTTGCAACAACAACGATCTATACACACGTTTCATCAAAGTTGAAGCGAGAGGTTTACGATAAAGCACACCCTCGAGCAAAATAAATTATATTCGGTATAATTGCAGGATGGCAGGATGGCAGGATAGTCAGGATAAAAAATAGATCAGTTTTTCATCTTTTTTATCCTGACTATCCTGCCATCCTGCTATTTTCTTGATTTTTGAATCACAAGTGGTGCAGATGCAAAAGATCTCTCTTTTTTCTTTAATTTTTTTAATCATTGCTGCAATCGATAGCATTCGCAATCTACCTGCGACAGCTCTTTTCGGAAATTCGCTTCCTTTCTTCTTCTTACTTGTTCTTTTCACTTTTTTGTTTCCTGTGGCGCTCCTTTCGGCAGAATTTTCCTCTCGATTTTCAGAAGAGGGGGGGATTTTCCATTGGATCCGAAATGCTTTTGGGGAAGAAGTTGGGCTTTTAGCTATTTGGCTGCAGTGGATCAATACGATGGTTTGGTATCCAACAGTGCTCTCTTTTTTAGCAGGAACAGCTGCCTATTTGGTAAATCCTAATTTAGCAAAAGAGCCCCTTTTCCTTTTTATCAGCACTGTGAGTCTCTTTTGGCTATTGACGTGGCTTAATTTTAAAGGGCTTCACGTCTCTGCAAAAATCAATACGATTTGCTGCATCATAGGGACTCTTTTCCCAATGCTCTTACTCAGTTTTTTGGGATTTATTTGGGTGATTCGAGGAGAGCCATTGCAACTTACCTTCTCTTTAGATGGTCTGATTTCCGGAATTTCTACACCTACAAGTTGGGCCTCTTTGATTGTGATCGTCGCCTCTTTTTTGGGAATGGAGCTTTCAGGTGTTCACATCAAAGAGATCGATCATCCTCAAAAAAACTTCCCGAAAGCGATGGGGATCTCTGTAGCGATTCTCACGACGACAATGCTTTTTGGCGCTCTATCTATTGCTTTAGTGATCCCAAGTTCTGAGATTCGTCTAGTGGATGGAACGATGCAGAGCTTTCGCCATATTTTCTCCGCATTCCATTTATCTCCTCTTGTGCCACTCCTTGCATTTCTCATCATGATAGGGACATTTGGAGGGATGATCAATTGGCTTATTTCTCCTGCAAAAGGGCTTTTGCAGGCTTCAGAAAAGGGCTTTTTGCCCCATTGGCTCGCTGTAAAGAATCGGCACGGGATCCCCGTTCGGATTTTAGTTATGCAAGCGATTTTGGTGACTTTTTTTTCCCTTTGTCTTGTTTTGATGCCAAGTATCAATGGTTTTTATTGGTTTCTCATGGCGCTTAGCACAGGTCTTTACATGTTGATGTATGTGCTTTTATTTGCTGCGGCATTGAAGTTGCGAAGACCTTCTCGCGAGATGAGTAGTTTCCAGTTTCCAAAAGGGACAAGACGTCTTTCTTGTTGGTTAGGTCTTGGAGGCGCTTTTCTTACAATTGGGGTGGGATTTATCCCCCCTGAGGGGATTGATGTGGGAACGCCATTTGGGTACGCGCTTGAGATTGCTTTAGGGAATATACTCTTGATCGCACCTGTCCCTTTTCTTTGGTATTATAAGAAAAAAATGGGAAGGCGATAAGCCGGATTCTGTCTTGAGCCATCATTCATCTACCGCGGTCTTTGATCGAACTTCACGCTTTACAGCTTGCGCCCGAAAGAGAACGCTACCTGCAGTTTTTTGGTGCGGGGAATTCGATACACCTTGCTTCGGATAGGGTTTACAATGCCTACAGTTTCCTGTAGAACAGTTAAGCTCTCAAAGCTCAACCTTTTCACCCTCTCTTCCTTGCGGAAGCGGTATAGTTTCTGTTGCACTTTCCGTCGCCTTTCGGCGCCCAGCCGTTAGCTGGTATCCCTTTCTTTTGAAGTCCAGACTTTCCTCCCCGGTAAATAAAACCGGAGCGATGACTTACCTTCCCGAAAAAAATTTAAACGTCAGCAGTTGCCCGTTTGCGTCTGCGACGAGCTATTTGAACCCCACTACCTTCGGTGATTTCGTTTTCTTGCCAGTAGTGGATGCGAGAGCAGTGTTCGCAAAAAGCAAGGCGCTCTCCTTTTCTTACGAGGTTTTCATGCTGAGCAGTTAAGGAGATATGACAGCCGCTGCACGTCCGATTCTCAATAGGGACAACGACTCGATCTTTTTTATTGTTTAAGAGGCGCTCGTAGATTTTTAGAATTTCTGGATCGGCCTGTTTGACTAAAAGATCGCGACTCGCTTTGAGTTCGCTTCCCTCTCTATTGATCAGTCGGATGCTTTCTGTAATCTCTGCCTCTAATGCTTTACTTCCATCTTCTGATTGACGAAGAGATTCTTTAATTTTCTCTAAAATTTCTTCCTCGAGATTCCGTTTGTCGATCATATCGCTTGTGATTTGCTCTGTTGCAACGCGCTCTCGTTCAGAAGATGTCATCTCTTGAGTCAAAGCATTGAATTCATCCACTTTTTTTACTGTGGCTTGCTTGGCTTCTAGTTTTTTGATCTTCTCTTTGATCTCTCCAATTTTATTTTCTTGGGAGATGATGTTTCGATTCAGATCAGAAATTTCTGTTTCTTTATCTTCCTGTTGCTTTTTGAGCTCTTTTCTCAGCGAGTCAATATGGATGAGTTCCGCGAGCCGCTCTTTTTTCAGGCGCATCAAGCGGATCATTTTCATGTCATATTCTTGGATGTCAAGAATCACTTTGAGAGATGGGTGCATACCGGACCATGGTAAAAGGTTATCCAAATAATCTACCTTTTTCCTTGAAAACAAGCAAGTATGGTGTTAGGAAGGCCAAGCGGTTTAAGCTAAAAACATTTTTTGATTTTTTTTAATGCTCTGTCACTTGTTTGGGGTTCTCAACTTTTTGAAGTCACTTTTAATAGCAGTTCGTGATATAATATTTTGTAATTAAAATAATTCTGGATAAAGTTGTTAATAATATAAATTTTTGAGGCTTTTGTTGTTATGGCGTGTTCTTCTTTAAAGCGAAAATATCCTTTTGAATCGACTGGCGAGTTGTCGGTTGTGGTGCCAGATGTTGCGTTGCAGCCTGTTATCAAACGGGTTGAGAAGTGTTTTCGCGATGCATTCGCTGTTTTGGAATTGATGGACGCAGAGAGCCATCTCATCGATAGGATTTCAATGGAGACATTTCAGGATCCCGTAGTGCTTTCATGCGGATGTGTCTATAGTGCAAAACCAATTCAAGAGTGGCTTAAGCGTGCAACGACGTGTCCAATAAGACACCCTGTTGATAAAAAGATGAAAAGATGCGCGCTTTTAAACAGGCTTGTTGAGAAAGAGATTCAAAAATTGGTCCTCACTTGTGAGGGGTGTGCGGAAGAAAACCCCTTGCGCGCCAAGAAATTTCTTGAGCAGGCAAGGGAATGGCTTGAAGGGGAAAGTCCAGATTACAACGCAGCTTTGGACCTTTATCACCTCGCATTTCAGTGGACAAAATCATCTGTTGATTACAGAGAAGTTGTGGAACTCTACAACAAAATGGGGATGGAGGATCGCGCAGAATGCGCGAAGGTTTACCTTGCGACCCTTCAATTGAAAGAAAATAGAGTATTAGAGGCGATAGAAACGCTTGAAGCGTGCACTACAGCAGTAATTCAGAACTCTTTAGTTTATTTGAAGGCTTTTGCTGGGTCATCCGATCTTTTTCGGTGCGCAATCAGTGAAGAGGAGTGGGGCGATATGGATGCTGTTCGGGCAAGGGCCCCTTGGCCACAAGAGCTCGTTCAAGTTTGGGACGCCCTTTCTCAAGAGGAAAAAGGGCAATATATGGTTTTCCCCATCCCGAGTCGATTGGCAATCGATGGGGAGATAGTTCCCTGCACGTATCAGAATATAGAGTGGATTGCGAAGACTAAGGACGCAGCTTGTCCAGGAGTTTTCATTTTGGACGATGTTTTGCAAGAAGAAGAGCTTCCGGAGGAGCGCGAAATTCAATGGGCCATCATGAAGAAAACAGTTTTAGAGGGGAATCGTTTTTTGACTTACGCGGAAGAAGCGGCCCAATTTCAGGAATGGATTGATGAGAGAGAAGATCGTCAGGGGTTTGAAATCCCTTTAGCGCGCGATCTATTTTTTGCTTTTTTTTGGCGTTGGCAAGAAAGTCTTAGTCGTGAGCGGTTGTATTCGAATACGTGTGTGATTTCTAAAGAAAAACTTAGAGATAGTCTATATCAAATGACAGTTGGGTATTCTAGCGCAGGCGCTGCTCATAGCATGTTTGTCACAGATGGGATGACTTATCTTAATCGATTTTACTGCGGCGTTATACCCATGCGAAAATTTTAGCTAGATTAAAGAAGAGCTGTTAAGATCTGTTGGATGCGAGGAGGCTGAAGATGGATTTTTTGAAGCGATACTTTGAGAAGAAAAAAGAGAGTGAGCGATCATTTGCTGCAATTGCACATCTTGCAGCGTTAGATGCAATTCATGAAAAAGATCCGGCAATTGCAAAAAGCATTGTGCAGGAACTGAAAGATCAAAGAAGCCGCCTTAAGCTGATTGCTTCGGAAAATTACTCCTCTTTGCCTGTTCAGCTTGCGATGGGCAATTGGATGACAGATAAATATAGCGAAGGGTCGGTGGGCCACAGATTTTATGCTGGATGTGGCAACGTCGATCAGATTGAAGGGGAGGGGGTGAAGCTCGCGCAAAAGATTTTCCGCGCAGATCACGCCTATTTGCAACCCCATTCTGGAGCGGATGCCAATTTAGTTGCCTTCTGGTCGATTTTGGTCCACAAAGTGCAGACAAAAGAGGTAGAGAAATTAGGGAAAAAGAGCCTTGATGAGCTAAATCCTCAAGAATATGAAGAATTAAGAAAGATTCTCGTGAACCAAAGAGTCATGGGAATGGGACTTGGATCAGGAGGTCACTTAACTCACGGCTATCGGCACAACATCTCTTCGAAAATCATGCAGGCGCAAAGTTATGAAGTAGATCTGAAAACCGGGTTAATCGATTATAGCGCGCTCGCAGCTCAGGTGAAAGAGTTTCGCCCTCTGATCTTAATTGCAGGGTATTCCTCTTATCCAAGAAAAATCGATTTTTCCAAGATGCGTGAAATTGCTGACTCTGTAGGAGCTGTTTTAATGGTCGATATGGCGCACTTTGCAGGTCTTGTTGCAGGAAAAGTATTTGAGGGGGTCTTTGATCCGATTCCTTATGCAGATGTTGTGACAACGACAACGCATAAGACATTGCGCGGTCCAAGAGGGGGGATGGTCCTTTGCAAAGCCCCTTTCCGGTCTGTAGTTGATAAAGGGTGCCCACTTGTTTTAGGAGGGCCTTTACCTCATGTACTTGCAGCAAAAGCGCTCAGTTTTAAAGAAGCTGATACCCCCGCATTTCAAGACTATGCACAACAAATTGTGAAAAATGCTAAAGGCTTAGCTGAAAGCTTCCAAAAACAGGGGGTGAGACTCCTTACAGGAGGGACCGATAATCATTTGATGGTGATCGATACGGCCACTTCTTTCCAATTGACGGGAAGACAAGCAGAATCTTTACTGAGCGAAGCTCGTTTGACGCTCAATCGCAATTCAATCCCTCATGATCCTAATGGCGCGTGGATCACATCGGGGATTCGGATTGGAACTCCCGCCATCACGACACTGGGGATGAAGGAAAAAGAGATGGAAGAGATCGCAGCGATTATCATCGCATTGCTGCGAGCAGCACGGCCCGCAATGGAAAATGGGGCCCCTTCGCGCTCAAAAGCAGAAGTAGAACCTCAAGTTCTTGAAAAGGCGAAGGGGAGAATTGCCGACCTTCTTTCCCATTTCCCCCTCTACCCAGAACTCGTGATTTAATCCCGTGCCTGTGCCTGTGCCTGTGCCCGTGCCTGTGCCCGGGCGGATTCGGACACAGGCACAGGGGATAGATGATTCGGGCACGGGCAGAGGCACGGGCACAGGCACAGGATATAGATTTCGAAAGAGGTCTGGTATAGACTGAAATTGGGTGGCTTGAGAGAATAGAACAAAGGGAGGGGCTATGCCTGAGTGCGAGCGCGAGGAGAAACAACACAAGCCATTGAATGATCGGATTGAGCAGGCCATGCTCGATAAAAGGAGGATCTTTCTCTCCGATGCGGTCGATTCCGACTCTGCAAAAGAGGTGATTCGGAAACTTTGGTATCTCGATGCATTAAATCCTGGGAAACCCATTCTTTTTGCTATCAATTCTCCGGGAGGATCGGTCGATTCTGGCTTTGCCATCTGGGATCAGATTAAGATGCTCTCATCCCCTGTTGTGACGCTAGTGACAGGGCTTGCTGCTTCTATGGGTTCACTTCTCAGCTTAGTCTCTGGGAAGGGGAAACGCTTTGCGACACCGAATGCAAGGATCATGATCCACCAGCCTCTTATCGGGGGAGTGATTCGGGGACAGGCGACAGATCTTGAGATTCAAGCAAAAGAGATGCTCAAGACGCGCTCGATCATTGTCGATATCTATGCTGAGGCGACAGGAAAAGAGCGGAAGGTCATTGAAAAAGCAATTGATCGAGACAATTGGATGACTTCCCAAGAGGCGATGGAATTTGGTCTTATCGATCAGATCATCACCTCCATGAGCGATCTAGAGACCCATATTCACCGTTGAATACATTTTTTAATTCCCCGCTCCCCTTTTCAAAATATCAGGCTGCGGGGAATGATTTCATCTTGATCGATGGACGCTTTTTCCCCGCATCGATCGATTTTACCTCTTATTTTCAAAAACTTTGCCATCGCAAATTTGGAATTGGGGCAGATGGCGTGATTATTGTTGCATTGGATCCTGAAGTCGATTTTGCGATGCGCATCTTTAACTCCGATGGAAAAGAAGCAGAAGGTTGCGGAAATGGCCTTTGTATTGTGCTTCAATTTTTAAACGAGTTACAATTTCCCGATCGTGCGTATCGGATCCGCATGGGAAACCGGATTTTGCAAGGGAGACGCGATGGGGCTCTTTCTATTGTCGAGCTTGGAGCCTCTGAAGAGATGAAGCTTACATTTGATGGAGAGCTCCACTTTGTTCATACAGGAGCGCCTCATCTTGTGCAATTTGTTGACGATATAGAAAATTTTCCTTTGGAAGAGAGGGGAAAAGAGGCAATTCAACATCCGAGCTTGACTTGTGGAGCTAATTTGAATATCGCTGCATTACAAGGGGATGGTTCTATCAAAGTGAGAACGTTTGAAAGGGGAGTCAATGAAGAGACTTTTGCCTGTGGAACAGGTGCTGCTGCTGTAGCGGTGATCGCTTCTTCTCTTTTTGGAGTGAAAATGCCCCTTACATTGCAATTTCGCGGTGGAAATTTACGAGTGTGGCAAGAAAATGGGATCCTTGTGCTTGCAAACTGGGGTGTAAAACTTTTTTCTGGATGGGTGGACATTGGAAAAACCTGATTTTGTCACCCGATTTGAAAAAGAGGCAGAGAAGATCAAAGAGACGGCTGAGCCCCTTTTTTCTCGAGGCACCTATCAGTTTGAAGTTGCTGAAGGGCAAGAAAGATATTTTCCCTTCCTTCAAATCCAAGATGGGGGACAAGTCACCGATTCATTTTGTTCGTGTAAGATTTCGGAAAAAGGGCAAGGATGTCCACATCTTGCCTCAGCGTGGCTTGCCATTTTTGGAGCTTTTGAAGAGCCGTTGCATGTCCGTTTCAGACACTCTTTTTGGAATCAATGCTTTCAGATGGCCGCCAAACGGTATGGCTATACGGCAAAACTTTTTTTTCTAGCAAAAGAGGGGGGATGGACCTGTGGATCGAAGACAAGAAAAAGACTTTTTTTTATCCGCCCATTACTTGATGAAGCCAAGAAAAAACTAGAAGCGCTCCTTTCTCCAGTGAAAATGGAGACCGAAGAGACATCGCTTAAGTTTTCAAACTGGTCTTTTGAAGAGATGGAAGCTTTCAAAGCGGGAAATGGGAGCCACTCTATTCGTTATGAATTTTCCTTTTGGTCAGACCTTGCAAAATGGCTCTTCTTTTTACAAGAGGGAAAAACTTCGTACCAAATTGTGTTTGAAAGTGCAAAAGGTAAGATGCTCCCCGATGGGCTCATGATCCATTTTGATCTATTGGATGTGTGGTTTTACCTTGCAGAGGTAAGCTGGCCTTTTTTGATTCCCGCTCTTTCTACAGTGAAATCCCCTTTGCAGGTGTTTGAGAAAGAGGGGAGGTTGAAAGGTGCGGAATACGATCCTGTACATAAGCGCCTTTTGCTTCATGCGAAAAATGAAGAAGGGGAAAAGGATTCTCGAGAAGGATACTCTGTTGGAGAGTGGCTCTTTGTCAAAGACCAAGGTTTTTATCGGAGGGCAGAATCTCCCCTTTTTCAAAAAGAAGAGATAGAAGAAAAAGAAATAGGACAAATCCTCTCTTCTGCTTATCAGGAACTCACCCCATTTCTTCCCATTCATGCAGATGGCTATAAAGCCCGTTATCAGCTCCGATTTGATCTAGAAGGCAATTTACATATCGACTGCTACCTTTTTGAGGGTGGGGATTTGCAAACTCCCACTTCCGTCCTTTTTTTTCCATGGGTTTACTTAGAAAAAAAGGGTTTTTTTCTCGTTGAAGATTGGCTTTTTGAGGGAAAAGAGAAGATCATTCCCAAAGGGGAGATGGCCGATTTCATCAATCGTCACCGCGTATTTCTCCATCAATTTCCCGGCTTTCAAACGCACTTAGGAAGCCTTGAGTCGCGTCTTGTCTATCGGATGACAGAAGAAAAAGGGCTCCTTTTTGATGCAGAACTCGCATTTCCAGAGCAGTATGAAGGGGCTTCCCATTTTGACGAATGGGTCTATATCTTAGGGTTTGGCTTTTACCTGAAACGGGAAAATACAGGCCGCCTGCCGCTACATCCAGGTCTTTTGATTGAAAAAGAGGCGATCCCCTCTTTTATTGCTTCTCATAAAGAGGAGCTAGAACAGGTCCACGGTTTTTTTCGTTCTCAGTGTCCTGTCCAGTCATCGGGCCTTGAGATCGGTTTAAATGAAGAGGGCTTGATTTCTGTTGTTCCAAAGTGGGTGTATAAAGAGGGAATTGATCCTTCTAAGATTGAATTTTTCGGAGACTATCTTTACTTCAAAGGAGAAGGATTTTCTGAGATTCCAACGGCATCGAAATTACCAGAGAGATTTCATCATCCTATTGTGATTCCACAATCTCAAGAAGGGGCGTTTCTCTCTTATGAACTAGAACCTCTTCGTTCCTATATTCTTCAGATCGATCCTCGGCTCAAACGATCGACAAGTTTGCGGTTAAAGGTGAGGCGCGTTGCAAAATCGCGCAAAGAGCATGAGTGGCTCGTCGATTTTGTCTATGAATCTGAACTTGGAATGATCGATCCCTTTTCCCTTTGGGCCTCTCTTCAAGAAAGGAAAAAACACCTTTTTTCTCCAGCCGGCCTTTTGAATTTGAAAGATCCGCGGTTTCAGTGGCTTCGTCAAATCCCGAAGAAAAAAATCGATCCTGCAAAAGGGGTCATTCGGCTCAATACCCTCGAGTGGATGCGCCTTACCCTTTTTGAAGAGCTCATCTGGCCTAAAGGCGATGATGTCGACTCGGTTGCTTCTCGGCAGCTTCTTGCACAACTTGAGCGCCTTGAGACAGATAAAATCCTCGATATTTCTGGCTTAAAAGCAAGCCTTCGCACCTATCAAGAACAGGGACTTGCTTGGCTTTGGTTTCTTTACTGCCACCGTCTTTCAGGACTTCTCTGCGATGATATGGGGCTTGGGAAAACGCACCAAACAATGGCTCTTCTTGCAGCCGTTGCCTCGCAAACCCGAGAAAAAGGGAAAAAGTATCTGGTCGTTTGTCCCACATCTGTCATCTATCATTGGGAAGAGCTCCTCCGAAAATTTTTGCCAGAGATGCGTGTTTGCACTTACTATGGCCTTGCAAGAACATTAGAGCATTTTG
>DATECD010000158.1:0-13238 GCA_035287065.1 Chlamydiales bacterium
CGCAAAGCTTGATTTCCCCCCTTTTGCCAACAGATCTACCTAAAACCTCAGCTGCGCCGAGCAATGGGCCGAGAATCGCAGTCCAAAATTCTGTCCTTCTCCAGGTCAACGATACGACCATCTCGATGATCGATGTAAAAAAGCAAATGGACCTTCTTTTCCACCAGTACTATGCAAATCTTGAAGACTCAACCCCTGCCCGCCATCAATTTTACGAGACAAGTTGGCGAAAAGTCTTAATGGACCTCATAGATAATGAACTGATCTTGGCAGATGCAACCGACAAAGAGCTAAAATTGAGCGATGGAGAGGTGAGAGAAGAGATGGAGATGCGCTTTGGTCCCAATGTTCTTTCCACATTAGATCGGATTGGCGTTACCTATGAAGAAGCTTGGAAAATGTTAAGAAAAGAGATGCTTGTGCAAAGGATGAGTTGGTGGTTTGTCCACTCCCGTGCCATTCAGAGCGTTACTCCCAGTGAAATTCGGCAATCGTATCGGCTTTATCTTGAAGAAAATCCCCCTTACCAAGAGCTCACATACCGCATCCTCTCAATCCGAGCAGAAAACCTTGAACAAGCTGCAGATCAAATCCACACCTTCCTTGATGGAAAAAATGAGAGCCCCGATTCTTTAATGTCAGAGCTTTTAGCTATCGACTCTTCTATCCAACTCTCTTCTCCCTATACAACTTCTGATTTACAACTTGCAGATGCACAAAAAGAGCTCTTGACTGCACTTCTCCCACAACACTATAGCGCCCCCCTCATCCAACAAGGACGAGACAAAAAACGGGTCGCAAAAATTTTCTATCTTCTCGAAAAAGAGGACCATCCAGCCCCCTCTTTCGAAGAACTCTCCGCCTCTCTCCGCAGTCAATTGATCCAAAAAGCAACTATGCGAGAGTCTCAAAACTACGTAGCTAAACTCAGAAAACGTTACGGCTTTGATGCGAGCTTCTTAAAAGAGAGTTTTCCTGAAGATCTCCACCCTTTTTCTCTGCAGTGAGCACACTTTCTGAACTTCTCCTTTTTTTAGAGCGCATTGGAAGACGGCCAAATAAATCCCTCTCCCAAAATTTTCTCATCGACCCAAATATTGTGCGAAAAATCGTTGACTTGGCAGCGATTCAAAGTGATTCTGTACTTGAGATTGGCCCAGGAGCAGGAGCTCTTACAGAAGAACTTTTAAAAAGAAATGTGCATCTTTTTGCGGTGGAAAAAGACCCGATTTTAGCAGATGAATTAAAGAAAAAATTTGACAAACTGACCATTTTTCCCTGCGATATCCTGAAGTTTGATCTTTCTTCTCTATGTTCTTATGCGCCCTTAAAAGTTGTCGCCAATCTCCCCTATCACATCACAACTCCCATCCTTGAAAAGCTTCTTTGCGAAAGAGACCTTTTCTCCTCTTTTACCGTCATGATGCAAGAAGAAGTGGCGCAAAGAATCCAAGCAAAGCCTGGATCAAAAGAATTCAGCTCTCTTTCCCTCTTCCTTCAGTTTCATACTGCAATACAAGGCTCATTCAAAGTCTCCCCTTCTTGCTTCTATCCACGCCCCAAAGTCTCTTCCCGCGTGCTCCATTTTTCTTTAAAACCACCACCCATCCAAGAGGAAGCGCAACTTTTCTCACTCATTCGTAAAGCATTCCAGATGCGTCGTAAAATGATCCGCACCTCTTTACAATCTTTTGCCCCCCAAGAAAAAATCACAGAAGCTCTCGTTGCAGCAAAAGTCTCTCCAAATGCAAGGCCAGAAGAGCTCTCTTTAGAGCAATGGATCATTGTATTTCAAAAGCTTTGCGATTTTCTTTTTTAAACAGTGAAAAAATTTTCCTTCAACTGCCTCTTTTGCATAGAGCTCCCCCTTTTTTAAGACTTCCCCTGAAGCATCGATGATCTGTATCTCACCGACAGAAGCTCCTTTTTGAATTGGGAAATCGGGAACATGCCACAAGACAAAAGCTCGGATTTGCGGCTCTTGAGAAGGGTAATAAGAGATGGAAAGCTCTTCTTTAAGAAAGGCGTGCAGTTCTTTTTTCCCCCCTTCTATTTTTTTAGAAAAAAGATGATTCTCACCGAAAAGAGGACGGATTTCCCGTTTTTCTTGAAAAGCTGTCTCAAACATTTTGATCATCGATTCATATCGATCTCGATTTTCTTGACACCCCGCTACACAACCAATCAATGTTCTTCCTTGATTTTCAGCTGCTGCAACAAGAACATATTGAGAAAATGAGTGATACCCGGTCTTTTCGGCAATTGCCTTGGGATAATAAAAATGGCTCTTTTTATCGAGTAATTTACTTAAAGGTTGCATGAGAAGGGGTTTTTGTTTATTTGTCTTCGGTCTTTCATAAGACACACTTTTCTCTATCTCGCAAAACGTCTCATTTTTTATCGCCTCTTTCATCATGAGGCAAAGATCATAGGGAATTGTCCAATGATCTTCATGATGACACCCGTGAGGATTGACAAACTGTGTGTGTAAACAACCTATCTGCTTGAAATACCCATTCACCTGTTCCATAAATTTAAGGGGAGATCCTCCAAGCCCCTCCGCTATGACATTCCCCGCATCGTTACCAGAAATAAGAAGAAGCCCACGAAGAAGATCGATCAGTCGCATTTTTTCCCCTTCTACAAGCCATATGCGCGTCCCTTCACGATACCACCACCACGGGGAGAAATCCCCGTTTGCGGGTCTTTTTTTTAAACTTTCAGATGATGTAGTAAAGAGCTGATCCAGAAACTCTTTTTTCTCAGTTAAGACATAGAGTGCAATCCCAACCTTCGTCGCACTTGCAGGGTAGATTTGCCGAAATCCTTCTTTCTCATACAAGATAGCTCCTGTCTCCGCATCCATCAATACAGCAGCTGGGGCCTTTACATCTATTTGCAATGGTTTTGCATGCAAAGAATGCAGAAAAAACAAAAAGAAGAGCCAAATCATAAGAAATTTATTATAAAAACAATCAACAAATATTGACAAACATATTCAAAATAATTAGTCTAAATTTACGGTGGTGCCATTTTGGGGGGAGCGCTATGTTGAATCCAGTCCAGATTGAAGAAACATATCAGGAGTTTACTCGGGATCTTCCCAAGTGGGTCCATGATGGGATCTTTTCGATCAATCTACAGTTTCTTCATGATGAAGGATTGATGGATGGATTACAAGCTCCTGATAATGAAATGGATGATTTAACTCAATTTTTCCATGTTGTTGAAAACCCAGAGAAAGTAACGCTATTCAATGAGCAATTCATTGTCTGGATCATCCCGAAAGCAGAAGGGGAAGAGCCAATGACTTACGTACTCATTGCACTTAACCACCCCGAGAATGCGACACTTGAAATCGCCTTTTCCACAAAAGGGGTCTACAATACTCCTAAATACGTACTCAAAGTATTGCAGCATTTTTTGCTCGATATGCTTGAAACAGAAGCAACTGTTACCTCTATCGAGAAAAAAAACTTAGGCTAAAAACTTAACAATACTTAAGACATTTGATTCCAAATCTCTACGATAGTGAATCTGATCTACAAGTTCTCTCATGAGGTGGACCCCTAATCCCCCCTCCTCCCTTTCTTCTAAAGAGGCGTCTACATCGACTTTAGGGGCTAAAAGAAGGGGATTATAGGGAGGACCCCAATCGCGAATGATCATTTGGATTTGAGTGTCAGCAACATCGAGAACAATCTCGATCTTCCCTTCATTTCTTTTGTAAGTATGAAAAATGATATTTGCAATTGCCTCTTCTGCAACAACTTCCAATCTTTGAATCAAAAAAGATTTAAGTCCCGAAGCTGTGCATTCGCTCCGAACCCAACTGAGCATTTCTGGTACTTGCTCCAAAAGAGCAGGAAAAGATTTGATTCTCATCTAATCGTGGGTATACCAAGATCGGAAAAGAGCGTCGACGATTTTCCTCGCAAGCTCCCCTTCCAAAGGGCGCATTGCCGTCTCTTCTGCAATGCTTTCCGTTGCAAGTTGTCCCAAAGAAAAAGGGAAAAGCTCTCTTGATGTTCCTTGCGATATGTAATCGTAATCGGTTGATGCTTCAATCTGAATAGGGCCAAAAATCGCCTTTCCACTCTTTTTTTCTCGAAGGGCCGCCTGCACAGTGACTGTCTTACGCGCCTCTTGATCACTTAACTCTCCAGCTACGCGTCCATAACCAATCACCTTGTGATTCGCGTCAACCATTTGCACATCAATAAAATAGGAAGCTTCCTCAAGAAAAGCAACGTGCGCAAGACCTGATGCTGCAACTGTTTTCGTCAATTCAGAAGTCAAAGTCCCTTCTGCATCCCCAGCGATATACGGCACAGCGACAACAGGTAAAGATGCAGGAGGCCCCCACTGATACCCACACCCTGAAAGCAATAGAGAAAGAAGAAAAAAGTAGCGCATGAAAAATTATCGGAGTTTTTCTAATTTAACATCTGCAATCCGCGCAGATTCTGTGTCTGGATATTCGGAAACCACTTTTGAGTAATAGAGAATAGCTGCCGGCTTTTTTTTCGTTTTCTCAAAAAAACGGCCCGTTTCCATGAGATTTTCTGCAAAGAGCTCTTTCATTTTAAATAGATCTTTCTCCACTTCACCAATTCTCTCTTCTCTTGGAAAAGCGAGACGAAACTTGCGCAAATTCAGATCGGCTAAATCGAGCAATGCGGGATCTAAATTTTTCTCTTGCAATTGCATGAGATATACATGACTTTTTTCAAGAAAACCTTGAGCTGCAAGATCATGTTTAGGAAATCTACGAATCAAAAGGTCCAATGTCTCAAGACTTGGTTTATAATCTTCATTTTTTGCTTGGATCTCAGCTTTTCCTAAAAGAGCCTTAGCCGCAATCTCATGATGAGGAAGAGCTGCGATCACATCGTCATAAATCATTAACGCGTCATCAGCTCCAGAGATGATCTTCGGCAACCAATCGGCTCCAAAAAGGTGCTTTTTTGCTCCATCGCGGAATTTTTCAGCGATCAAAAATTTATAGTGGATCGCCTCTTCAAAATGTTTAGGGGAACTTGTCTTACTGAGATATTGGCTCAAATTTTCATTGGCTAATCCCCACTTTTCCAAGTTAAAGTACGCCTCCCCAATAACGTAGGGGACTTCCACCGCAAATGGGCTTTTGCCGTATTCAGTAGAAATTTTTTTTGCATAGTTAATCGCAGACCACCAATCATGACCTGCAAGCGCTTCTTGCAAAAAGTGAGTATACTCCAAAGCAGAAGGCCCCTCTTCCCAAAGCGTCTCCTCTTCTTCAACAGCAAACGCACTCAAAGCAAAAAGCAATAGAACGATCCAACCCTTTTTCATCCTTTCTCCGAAAAATAGAAACCCCCATTTTCTCACGGCAAGTCCATTTTCGACAATCCAAAGATCAATCTGTTCAACTAATTAAAGCACTTACTTTTTTCTCGAGGGCTTCTGTGACCTCGATGCCCCAGCGCGCTTCGATGGCAAGCGTCCCTATCACTTTCTCTCCGAGACAAAATTGGATGTTCACAGGTGAGGGGCCGGGATGAGAGCGAAAAAGCTCTTTTAAGGCGAGAATCTGACTAAGCCGGAAGTGTTTCGCATCGACTTTTAAAGAAAAAAGTTTCCCCTCTTTCTTATGTTCCATAACGCTTCGCTCCTTCCGTTTTGCCTCAAAATTCTTTGACTGCATTTTCAAGCGATCATAAAGAAGATCTATTTGTTTTACCCTCTCTGTATTCATCGTAGTCAAATCTTCTAATGCTTTACAGGTAAGAAATAGATTCCCCTCTTTTTTCTCTAATTGGAGAATTGCATAAATCAGCTGATTTTCGCGGAGAAGGGGGAGATTTGCTTCGTAAAGCTCAGACCAAACAGATACCTCAAACTGCTCAAAGCCATCTCCAATCGTTACAATGGCAAATTTCTTTTGCGTTCGCTGCGCTACCTTCACTTGGATAGCGTCAATGATAAAAGCCGCTCGGAAAAGGGCTCCAGAATCGAACCGCTCAATCTCTTGAAATGGAACGCATGAAAGCTCTTTGAGAAAGGGGCGAAAGGCCTCAATAGGGTGCCCTGTAAGATAAAACCCAAGGAGCTCTTTTTCCCTTTGCAAAAGCTCTTCTTTCGAAGAGGTATGAGATAGCTTTGGGGGCTCTGAAAATGGAGTTGTCTCTTGTTGTTCACCAAAAAGATCTAAGATCCCCGATGCGCTCTCTTTTTCATCTCGAAGTGCAGCAGCAACCATCTCTTCAACGCTTGTCTTTAAGTGATCGCGGGACCATTTTGTAAAATCAAATGCTCCAGCCTCACAGAGAAGCTCGATCTGTTTTTTCCCCACGCACCTCTTATCCACTCGCTGAATAAAATCAAAAAGCGTTTGATACGCCCCATTTTTCTTTCTCTCTTCAAGTACATGTTCAACTACAGCAAAGCCAACCCCTTTTACTGCGGAAAGAGCAAAACGGATCCCCTCAGGTGCAGCTGCAAACTCGTGGCTTGATTGATTGATATCAGGCGATAAAACAGGGATCTGCATAGAGACTGCTTCTGCGATGAATTTGGCAACTTTTGTTAGATCATCGCGATCGCACGTCATCAAGGCTGCCATCCACTCTTTTGGATAATTCGCCTTAAAGTAAGCTGTCGTATAAGAGAGATATCCATAGGCTGCAGCATGGGACTTATTGAATCCGTAAGAGGCAAATTTTTCGATCTTGTCAAAGATCACGCCCGCTTGAGCTGAATCGATTCCTCGTTCAGCTGCCCCATTTAAAAATTTTTCTCTTTGACGAGCCATCTCCTCTTTATCTTTTTTCCCCATAGCGCGTCGCAGTACGTCGCCTTCGCCGAGAGTGTAACCTGCAAGCTTACTTGCAATCTGCATCACCTGCTCTTGGTACACCATGACGCCATACGTCTCAGCAAGAACCCCTTCCATAAGCGGATGATCAATCTCAATTGCCTCTTTGCCATGTTTTCTTTGAATAAAAGAGGGGATCATATCCATCGGACCTGGGCGATAAAGAGCGCCCACAGCGATGATCTCTTCAAAGACATCGATATGCAATTGTTTAGCAAGATCTTGCATTCCTCCAGATTCAAGCTGGAAGACACCTAATGTTTTTCCTTGGTTGAGAAGAGCAAATGTGGGGACATCATCTAAAGGCAAATTGACCCAATCGATCTTTTTTCCCGTTCTCGCTGCAATCGCATTGACGCAAACTTGAATCGATGTGAGTGTTTTCAGTCCCAAAAAGTCGATTTTCAACATCCCGACACTTTCTACCGGTTTCATCGCATACTGCGTTACGACCATGTCAGAATCTTTTGCTGTACAGACAGGAATCTCTTCTGTGATGGGATGTTGAGAAATGATTAAGCCTGCGGCGTGAGTACTCGTATTGCGGATCGACCCTTCCGCTTTTTTTGCCATCTCCAGTACAGCACGAGCTTCAACATCCCCTTCCATTAAACGCCCAAGCTCAGGATCGATCTGGAACGCCTTTTCCAATGTCATGTTAGGATCTTCGGGAACTAAGGCAGCGATCTGATTCACCTTGCTAAGAGGGACATTAAGCACCCTCCCCACATCGCGAATCGCCATCTTTGCCTTCATCGTTCCAAAAGTGATGATTTGCGCCACCTTCTCTTTGCCATATTTTTCTACGACATAATCAATTACCTCCTGGCGCCTATCCATGCAGATATCGACGTCGATATCGGGATAAGAAATCCTTTCGGGATTGATGAAACGCTCAAAGAAAAGATGAAAGCGAAGAGGTTCAATGTCTGTGATGCCAATCAAATAGGAGATAATAGAACCCGCAGCAGATCCCCTTCCTGGCCCCATCGGGATCTCTCTTTTTTTTGCCCAGTCGATGAAGTCGTAAACGATGAGCATATAATCAGTCATCCCTTTAGAGGTGACGATCTCAAACTCATATTCAAATCTTTTTTTCACCACATCAAGTGGCTCTTTTCCCGGATAGATCTTAGAAATCTCTTCAAGCCGCTCTGGGGTATACCTCGTTTTGATTCCCTGCAAGCAAAGATCTTTCAAAAACTTTCGCGATGCCCCCTCGCGCTCCTCTTTACTTATCTCTTTTCCCGCAAGCGTTGGAGGCGTAAAGACAGGGTAGTGTTTTGTCTGGAAATCAAATGCGACCTTGCAAGCGTTAGCAATGTGCTCTGTTGCGGCAATTGCCTCTGGAAGATCAGCAAATAGGAGTCTCATCTCTTCAGGTGATTTAAAATAGAGCTCACGGGTCGCCATCACTTCCCGTTTGGGATTAGGCATTTTGCTTTTGAGATTGCCTTGAGAATCTCTTTCCCAAACTTCAAGAGTCTGCCCCGATTGGATATTGAGGAGCGCTTCATGAGCTAGCCAGTCGCTAGGCTCGATATAGTGAATATCATTTGTTGCGACAAGGGGGATTGAATACGTTTTTGAAAGCGCAATTAAGCGTTGATTTCTTTTTTCACAAAGAGCTGCATATTCTTTAGCTCTTTGCAAAAGCCAACTCTCTTGAAACTCTTTTTCTTTTGCCTCATCTAAGGGATAGCGCTGGATTTCAAAGTAGAGATTTTCGCCGAATAGATTCTTATACCACTCAACTTCTTTAATTAAAGTCTCTTCATTCCCATTGAGAATTTGATCGCCAATAGGCCCAACAATCGGCCCCGTCAGACAAATGAGATCTTTTGCATACTGAGCTAAAACTTCCTTATCGATTCGAGGAGCGTAATAAAAACCTTCTAAAAAACCGATTGAACTGAGTTTGCAAAGATTGCGATAGCCTTCTAAGGTTTTAGCGAGCAAAACAATAGGAAATCCATTTGGTCTACCCATTTGTTTTTTCTTCTCTCCCCTCCCAAAAGGCGCCATCCAGATCTCACATCCTAAGATCGGCTGAACCCCAGCTCCTTTACAGGCCTTATAGAAATCGATAGCTCCATAGAGGTTACCAGAATCTGTCAAAGCTAGGGCTGGGATAGAGAGTTCTTTAGCTCTTTGAGCAAGAGCTGTTAATGAAGCTGTTGAATCAAGAATTGAATATTGAGAATGGACATGGAGAGGGATCCACGTCATGAATTTTCAAGCTCCGCTTCCAAAACATCTTTCTTGGCTTCTTGATTTACTTTGAGAGACCAAAGAGGCAAAATCAAAAGTACCCCAAGCAAACTACACGTCCCTAAAGTCATGATGAAAGAATCCCAACCCCACCCTTTGATAAGAGCCCCGAGAGGACCTCCAGCTGTTGCCGCACCAAGATAAGAAAAGCAACCGGTAAATCCCGTTGCTGTTGCCGCTGCTTTTTTGTGGGAAAGTTCTGCCGCAGCAAGACCCGTGATATTCTGAGGGCCGAAAATGAAAAAACCGAAAAGGAAAAAAAAGAGGGAGGCGATGATCGGAGAAGAAAAAGAGATCAAGCGAAACCCACAAAGAGTCGCCATAATCCCAAGTAAAAATAATACGCTAATTGGATTCCTTTTCCCTTTAAATACTAAATCAGAAAGCCACCCACCCGTAATACAGCCACAAAATCCTCCCACTTCAAACAAACCAACACACCCCGCTGCTTGGATTTTCGGGTATCCCTTCATTTCAATCAAATAGAACATTCCCCAATCGTTGATCGCAGTCCGAATCACGTAGATAAGAAAAGAGAGTGTAGCGAGCACCCAAATATACCGATTGCTTAAGACATACTTCCAAAGAATCTCTTTGACAGTGAGCTCCACTTTCTCAGGCTCTCTCTTCCCATTTGGGTAATCGTTTCTAAATTTTTCAATAGAGGGAAGCCCTAGCGATTGAGGAGTATCGCGCAATCGAAACATCAACCAAAAACCTGTGAGAATAGCAAGCATCGCAGGGAAGTAAAGTCCCCACCTCCAGCCATTGTATTCAACAACTCCTGCAACAAGAAGCGGAATGAGAGCCCCTCCGATGTTCTGCGATGTACTTAAAAAACTCCACCAACGCCCCCGTTCAGATTGCGAATACCAGTGCGTGAGCTGCTTTGCACAGCCAGGCCATCCCCACCCTTGAAACCATCCGTTCAACCCCCAAAAAAGAGCAAACATCCAAAAAAGGGATGAGGCTCCAAAAAAGAAATTAAAACACCCTGTCAAGATGAGACCAACCGACATAAAATAGCGGGGATTCGACTTATCGCCTAAAATCCCACTCAAAAATTTACTTACACCGTAGGTGATACTTAAAATACTGCAGATAAGCCCAAGTTCAAACTTACTTAAACCCAGACTCTCTTGCATAGAGGGCATCGCAAAGACAAAACTTTTTCTTGTAAAATAGTAAAGAACATACCCGAGATAGATCGTGCTAAAAGTCCGAATACGCCAATAGCGATACTCTTTTTTCACTACAGTCTGATCCTGATTCTCTTCTAAATAAGGAGCAGGTCTTAAAAATCTCAGCAAATTCATTCCAAGCACCATCTGACTAGAAAAAAGGGTAAAGAGCTCCCCCTCTAATGTCAACCATGAACATCTCTTACAATATCCTGACAAAATTGTCGAAAATTCTGTATGATGTTCTCCATGAAGATTCAAGCCCCAAAAGGAACTTTTGATATTCTCCCCTACGGGACTGAAGCGCCCTGGCTCCTTTCTGCCCTTTGGCAACATGTAGAAAAGGTGGCCCGCGACGTTGCTACCCAGTACGGATATCAAGAGATCCGCACTCCTCTTTACGAATCTACTGAATTATTTAATAGAGGCGTTGGAGAAACTTCCGATATCGTAACTAAAGAGATGTTCACCTTCCAAGATAAAGGGGGGCGCTCCATCAGCCTTCGCCCAGAAGGAACTGCCTCAGTCATGCGCTCGGTCATTGAAAATCACCTCTTTGACCGGGGACCTGTCCATAAATTTTTTTATATCGGCCCCATGTTTCGCTATGAACGGCCCCAATCGGGCCGCTACCGCCAGCACCATCAATTTGGCACTGAAGCAATCGGGATTGCAGCTCCCCAACAAGATGTGGAGACTATCGACTTACTTTTAGAATTTTACCGAAGAATCGGTCTAAAATCTTTAAAGGTCCTCATCAATACTGTAGGTGATGCAGCCTCGCGCGCCTCATTTCGCGCAGCTCTTCTCCAATTTCTCACTCCCCATCTCGAAGAGCTCTCTTCCGATAGCAAACTCCGTTTCGAAAAAAACCCTTTGCGGATTCTCGATTCAAAAGATCCTAAGGATAAAGAGATTATCGCCTCTGCTCCTTCAATTCTTGATCACTTAAGCCCCGAAGCAAAAGAGCACTTCTCTTCTGTATGCCACTCTCTTGATACACTTCAAATCCCTTATGAAGTTGACCCCCGCATTGTCCGCGGTCTTGATTACTACAACAAGACCGTTTTCGAAATCGTCTCTACTGACTTAGGATCTCAAGGAACAGTGGGAGCTGGGGGGCGTTATGATGGCCTCCTCAAAACGTTTGGAGGCCCCGATCTCCCCTCCATCGGTTTTGGAACAGGGCTTGAGCGAGTCCTACAAGTGCTCACAGCTCAGACAAAAACTCTTCCTCAGCACACTCCACCTCTTCTCTATTTCATTCCACTTGGAGAAGAAGCGCGCACTGAGTGTTTACGGCAGGCAACTGCATGCCGCCATGCTGAAATTGCAGTCGACATCGAACTTTCTACGCAGAAATTGCAAACAGCTCTACAAAATGCAACAAAGACAAACGCCCGTTTTGCTGCGATCTTAGGTAGCGATGAACTTGCTAAGCAAGAGGTTCAATTGAAAGAACTCATCTCTCGCAAAACGGAAACAATCCCCTTAAATCAACTTCTCTCTTTTCTAAAAACAAAATAAGGATACCTAAAATGAGACTCCAATCCCTCCTCCTCACTTTACCTCTAATTCTAGGCGCTGGAGAAGAAGAGCGCCTTCTTTCAGAAGCTTTAGGACATCTCATTGGGAAAAATCTTAAAACAATGGAGATCCCCCTTGATCTAAATGCGCTTGCCAAAGGTCTGAAAGAAGAAGCAGCTGGACTCCCCTCTCCTTTAAGCGATGAAGAGTGCATCCAAAGGCTTGCTCTCATCGAAGAGAAAAACGACTCTTTAAAACGGGAGAAAAATTTAGCAGAAGCAGAGGAATTTCTCTCTGAAAATGGAGAAAAAAGCTGCATCTCCTCCCTTCTTGATGGCAAAGTGCAGTTTGAAGTCTTAAAAGAAGGAGATGGGGAAGAGGTCAAAAGCTACGACAGCCCTCTTGTTCGCTACGAAGGGAAATTCCTCGATGGCGCCTCTTTTACCTCAGGCAGTCAAGAAGAGCGAATCGCTCTTGAAGAGACAATTGCCGGCTTAAGCGAAGGGATTGTCGGAATGAAGGAAGGAGAAGTCCGTCGTATCTATATTCACCCCGAAGTAGGCTACGGCCCAGAAGACCCCCTTCACCCAAATAATCTCCTCATCTTCGAGGTAGAAATCCTTGAAGCAGATGGGAAAAGCATCCAACTCGACTCTTCTTTGATTTCAGAGCTTAGTGAATAGGCTTCTTTTAAAACCTGCATCCCGTGCCAGTGCCTGTGCCCGCCCTTTCTAAGGTTACGTTTTTTTGCTGCCGAAAAAAAGAAAGAGAAGAAAGGAGAGAAAAAGGCTTGCCACTAAAGACGTAGCAAGAGGGAAGTAGATTGTTACATTTCCCTTTTTAATCGTAAGATCCCCTGGAAGCTTCCCAATCCATGAAGAAATCCACGGGATCTCTAGCTTAGCTTGGATTAAGACCCCGATCAAAAGAATAAAAAAACCTGTGATAATCAGGAATCTTCCCATAATTATTTTGCAGATGCGATCCATTTTTTTAGTGCATCGGCTGTCTGCAATCCAACAAGTCTTCCTACCTCTTTCCCCTCTTTAAAAAGGATCAATGTAGGAACTGAGCTGATCTGAAAGCGGCTCGATATTTTTGTTTCATTGTCAATATCGATCTTGCCAATCGTCACTTGCCCCTGCATCTCTCCTGCCACTTGCTCTAAAACGGGGGTGAGCATCCGGCAAGGACCACACCAACTCGCAGAAAAGTCAGCAATGACTACACCTTTTGCGCTTTCTGCATCGAAGTTTGCATCTGTAAACTCTACGATTCCTTTTGCCATATCGAACTCCTCTTTTTCGCTCTATTATCTAGATTTTGATCCTTTCCTTAAAGCATAAAAAGGCGTACACTTTTTCCATCTGCGGCCATGGCGGAATTGGCAGACGCGCTAGATT